>WTAE01000007.1 GCA_013139765.1 Sulfurovum sp. | reverse complement strand
AGCATGGTGACAGTCGAAAAGAGTGCCACAATAATAATGCCTAAAAGTCCTATGGAGATTAGCACTTCAATGAGGGTAAATGCTTTTCTATTTTTCATGTTTTGGCTTTCATTTATCCGTCCATGATCCCAACACGTACAGCCTCTTCGTAAGAGGTATCACCGTTGATGAGCATGGCCTTGAGTTTGTCTGCAATGGTAACCATACCTTTTGATTTCATGGAGTCACGTACTTGATGGTCATTAAAACCATCTTTCATCATCTCTTTGACGCCATCATCAATCACAAAAAGTTCACCAATCGCTTGACGTCCTTTGTACCCTGTAAAATCACAGACTTTACAGCCTACAGCCTCAAAATACACACCATCACTAGGTAGTTTTACTTCAGAGATTACTGCAGGGGCTAAGTGTGTCTCTCCTTTACACTCTACACAAAGTTTTCTTGCCAGTCTTTGGGCTAAAACACCCAAAAGAGTAGAAGAGATAAGAAAGTTTTCTATGCCCATGTCCATCAGACGACTCAATGAAGAGGTGGCATCATTGGTGTGTAGGGTAGAGAGTAAAAGGTGCCCCGTGAGTGCGGAACGCAAAGCGATTTCTGCGGTTTCAGAATCACGAATTTCCCCTACCATGATAATGTCTGGATCTTGTCTCAAAATAGAACGCAACCCTGCAGCAAAAGTAAGTCCTACTTTTGTGTTGACTTGGATTTGAGAAATGTTATCGGCATTATACTCAACTGGGTCTTCTACTGTAATGATGTTCTTGTCAGGCGTGGCAATGTGTTGCATACATGCATGTAGCGTAGTTGACTTACCTGAACCTGTTGGACCGGTGACCAGTATCATACCGTGGGCATGGTTGAGAAGTTTATAGAGCTCTTTGGTAATGTCTTCAGCAAAACCTAAAGACTCCAGTGTAGGAATGTGTTCAGACTGAGAAAGGATACGCATTACCACACGCTCCCCATGATAGGTAGGTAATACAGAAACCCTGACATCAATGCTTTTACCTGAAATACTTAACTGTGTACGTCCATCTTGCGGTACTCTTTTTTCAGAGATATCAAGATTGGAAATAACTTTAATACGGTTAATCACCAAGGCGATAATACTTTTTTCTAAGTCTAAATGTTTTTTAAGCGCACCATCAATTCTCAAGCGTACTTCCCCTTTACGTTCAGCACTTTCAATGTGAATATCGGAAGCCCCTTTTTGTAAAGCTTGAAAAAAGAGTGAATTTACAAGTTTAATAATAGGTGCGGAGTCTTCACTTGAGAGTAAATCTTGAGAGTTTCGTATAAACTCTAAAAGATCCCCTTCTACTTCAATGAGTTCATCTGAAGCGGTGGCCATCTCTTCAAAGTCAGAACCTGTTTGGATTTCTAAAAATTTATTTTTAAGGCGTTCAAAGCTCTCAGGGTCTAAAACATTAATCGGGTAAGAAAGAGAGAGTTTCGAGAGGTAGTTTAATGCATCAGCTAAACTTTCAAGTGTCACAATGGATGTGGCTACGCCATTGATTTCAGAAAAGAGAAGATTATGCTTGAGGGCAATCTTATGGTTAATCTCATCTTCCCATAGTGGCTCTAGGTTTACATCTTGAAGGCTGGGAAAATGCATACTTAAAACGCTTCTACAGGAGAAAGTGTTGATCTTTTTATACGTCTACTTGCTGCGGGTGCTGTACTGTAAGATGTGTCAGCGTAAGAGACATTTTTTCCTCCAGGAATTGGTACAGTTCGACATTCTTCATCGGGGTCAAAACTTTTAGAGACTAAACAGTTATAACGTTGTTGGACTTCTTCTAACTCGACTAACATCTCTTTTAGTCTTCGTAAATCACCACTTTTTCTTACAATGTATGGTGTCAAATAAATCACAACATTTTGTTCTCTCTCTATATCAGAGTCATGCGTAAATAGACTTCCAATCATAGGAATATCTCCAAGAAATGGTACTTTTGATTCACTTTTCCCACCAATACGCTTAATGAGCCCACCTAAGATAATCGTCTCTCCATTGTTTACAATGACGTTTGTTTTTACTTCTCTTTTGGTGGTGGTTGGTCTGTCTGCTATTTGCTCGGTTGAGGGGTCAATGTCTTCTAATGTTGTTTCTATCTCTAGTGTTACTTGGTTGTTACTTGAAAGACGAGGTTTAACTTTTAGCGTTAAACCAATGTTCTCTCGAGAGTAATTGTTTACCACGTTAGATACACCCGAAGTTGACTGCTGTGCCTGTACTAAAATAGAACGTGTCTGCCCTACATAAATAGACGCTTCTTTGTTATTTGTACAAAGTACTGAAGGTTCTGAAAGTAAATGTGCTGCACCATTTCTTTGTAAAAGGTCCATTTGTGCACCCAAAGCAAAGACTTGATTGGTTGAGTCAAATTTAAAAGCTGGATCCGTGGTAGTAATAGCATTTCCATTGTTGTCAAACTGCGTCGTTGTATTGTTGGTATTGAGAAAAGCCAAAAGTGCCGGTGAAATCTGTAAAGCAGAAGCACCCATGTTTCCTGCAAGCGTAAAGAGCCCTGCTGAACCAATGGCACCCCCATTGATACCGTACTTAATTCCTATTTGTTCTGCTAAGTTTGTATCTACTTCAACGATTTTGGCTTTCACATACACTTGTACTTTTGGAATATCAATTTTGGC
>WTAE01000066.1 GCA_013139765.1 Sulfurovum sp. | reverse complement strand
GTTCAGTTCAAGGTGAAGTCTATGCTTCTACTTTTGATTTACCTGCACAAAACCATGTACGTATGGCAGAAATGGTCATTGAAAAAGCCAAAAGACGTGTTGAAATGGGTCTGGATGTTGTCATCTTGCTTGATTCCATTACAAGACTTGCACGTGCATACAATACGGTAACACCAAGTTCAGGAAAAGTACTTTCAGGTGGTGTGGACGCAAATGCATTACATAAACCTAAACGTTTCTTTGGAGCTGCCAGAAACATTGAAGATGGTGGATCTTTAACAATTATTGCAACGACACTTATTGAGACGGGTTCTCGTATGGATGAAGTGATCTTTGAAGAGTTTAAAGGTACGGGGAACTCAGAAGTGGTGCTTAGCCGTCATGTGTCTGAAAGACGTATTTACCCTGCGATTGATGTGACCAAATCTGGTACAAGAAAAGAAGAACTCATGATGGATCCTGATACTTTACAGAAAGTATGGGCGCTTAGAAATGCAATGCAAAACATGGAAGAGGTTGAAGGGCTTAAATTCCTTTTCTCTAAAATGATGAAAACAAAATCAAATGAAGAGTTTCTTTCTATTATGAACGAAGGTGCGTAAAGCACTATGAACATTGGTGTCTTTGACTCTGGGCTTGGTGGTTTGACGGTTGTCAAAGCACTCAGTCAAGTGATGAAAAATGCCAAACTCTTTTACATTGCGGATACACACAATGCACCGTATGGTGAAAAAACTCCCCAAGAAATTTTAAACTACTCCCTAAAAATTACTGAATACCTCATTGAAAAATATGAGATAGATGCCCTTGTTTTGGCTTGTAATACAGCCACAGCTTTTGCCATTAAACATTTACGTGAAGTTTATCCTGATCTTATTATTATTGGGACGGAGCCGGGTGTCAAACCAGCAATTGAAAAAACGAAAACAGGAAATATAGGGGTTCTGGCAACCCCTGCCACGCTCAAAGGTGACAAGTATCAAAACCTTGTTACGCATATCTCTAAAGAAAAAGATGTCAGAGTGTTTGAACAAGCCTGTCCCGGTTTAGTGGAGCAGATAGAGAGTGGTAAAAGTAGCAGTGAGAGTTGTAAAGTCTTGTTGGAAAATTGGCTTAAGCCCATGCGTGAAGCAAGGGTTGACACTATTGTACTTGGGTGTACACATTACCCTCTCGTAGGTGCAGAAATTACTGAGATCATGGCGTGTGAAGTTGTATTGATAGACACAGGTTTGGCGATTGCCAAAAGACTCTTGGCTTTAGGGCTTAGCCAAGGACATGAAAATGAAGGAGATTTTGAAATCTTTGTGCAAAGCACAGGTGAGATACATCAAAATCTTGTAGAAGATATTTTAGAAACACCTGTTTGTATTCAAGATTTGACTCTTAATTAGAGGCCAATAGCTGCTCTTACTTTGTTCATCTTTTCTGAAGCAATGCCGGATGCTTTTTTTGCACCCATCGCTAAGATGTCATTAACTTCATCCATATGTGAGAGGTAATATTCACGTTTCTCTCTGGCTTCACCTAACTCTTCCCAAATGAGCTCTTTGAGGTACTTTTTGAAGTGACCATACCCTTCTTTCCCACTTTTGTAACGTGCTTGAAGTTCAAGTTTTTGTTCTTCTTCTAAAAAGAGTGATGCTAACGCATAAATGTTGTCGTCTTCCCACTCCAAAGCTTCGCCCAAAGGGGTAGAAGAGGAGAGAATTTTGTTACATCTTTTTTGCAAAGGTTTCTCATCCATAAAGAGATCAATGGCATTTCCATAAGACTTAGACATCTTTTGCCCGTCAATCCCAGGGATGGTTGCCACGTCTGCTTGCACTTGATGTTCAGGCAAGATGAAAATCTCTCCATACTCGTTGTTAAATTTTGTGGCAATGTCACGGGTCATTTCAACATGTTGGATTTGGTCTTTTCCTACAGGCACAATTTCTGTGTCTAACATGAGAATGTCTGCGGCCATAAGTACAGGGTAAGAGAAGAGGGCATGGTTGGCTTTGATACCTTTAGCCACCTTATCTTTGTACGAGTGTGCACGCTCAAGTAGACCCATAGGGGTGAATTTTGAGAGAATCCAATAGAGTTCAAGTACTTCAGGCACATGGCTTTGTACCCAGAAAGTTGTTTTTGTAGGGTTAATGCCTAAAGAGAGGTAATCTACAGCAGCATCGATGGTGTACTGTTTAAGAGTGGCTGCATCTTTTGATGTGGTGAGTGAGTGGTAGTTGGCTATAAAGGTAAAAAGTTCATTCTCTTCTTGTTGGGCTATCATAGGCTTCATCGCACCAAAATAGTTTCCTATATGAAGTTTTCCTGAAGCTTGGATTCCTGTAAGTACACGCATAATATTTCCTGCTTAATCTCGAACTTTGGTTCGAGATAATTTTTGCAAATTATAGCAGAAATATTATTTAAATATAATCTTCATCGTCGTCTATTCTTTGCCCACGTTTACGTGCAACGATGTCCAAAGGTACACCTTCAAAGTCAAATTTATTTCTAAAGAAGTTTGCAAGGTAACGGATGTAGGTAAAGTGTAAAAACTCTGGTCTGTTGGTAATGAGTGCAATTTTTGGCGGCTTGGTCTCATACTGTGTTGCAAACTTAATGTTTACTACCGCACCGTTATGTGAAGGAACATGGTGACGTCTAATGGCAGCACGTAGGGTATCGTTCAAGTCTGAAGTAGGGATACGGTAAGTGTAACGTTTATAAATGGCTACAATTTGGTCTAAAATCTTGTCGACACGTAGGCCTGTTTTGGCTGAAATAGTTAAAAACGGTGCATAGTGTAAGAATTTTAGTTCATCACGGATGTCATCAACTACTTCTTCATAAGAACGGTCTTCTTTAATGTCCCATTTGTTCAGGACAATAAGACATGCCAGTTTATGTTCTTCAATAAGCCCTGCCACACGTTCATCTAGTTCTGAGACCTGTTGGGTTGCATCTAGCATTAAGATGACAAGGTTGGCTTCTTTGAGCATTTCAGTGGTTCTTGTGAGTGCGTATTTTTCAATACCTAGGATTTTAGAACGTTTTCTAATACCCGCAGTGTCTATAAATGTTACTTCATGGTCATCATATTCAATCATCTCATCAATCGGGTCAATGGTTGTACCCGCCACATCGGAAACCACGGAACGTTCTTCCCCAAGTAAAGCATTCAGTAAAGAAGACTTTCCTGTGTTGACACGTCCAATGATGGCCACACGGATTTTATTGTCTATCACTTTTTCTTGTTCTGCATGGATTTGTTCTACCACTTTAGCAAAAGGGTCCATCTCCTCATCTTCTTCAAGTTCAAGGCCTACTTCCTCTTCTTCTATGGCTGGGATATGGGTCTCCATCCAAGCATAAAAGTCGTTAAAGTAACGGTTGTGACTTACAGACATGGGGAAAGTAGCCTCTGCACCAAATTCTAAAAATTCCCAATAACGTTCTTCTTCCTTGTCATTGTCGATTTTGTTCACCACAAGAGCCAAAGGTTTGTTCATCTCTTGGAGTTTGTAAAAGAGTTCTCTGTCTTCTTCTGCAGGTATCGTTTTCCCGTCCACCATGTAAATAATAACATCAGCTTCTTCTGCAGCCCTAAGTGAAAACTCTGCGACTTTGGTAAAAAGTTCTGAAGAGTAGTCAATTCCACCTGTGTCTAGGACTTCAAAATCACGGTTCCCCGAAATGGTTACGATACGTTTTTTGACATCACGGGTAGTACCGGACATGTCTGAAGTAATGGCATCACGTTGTCTTGCCAAACGGTTAAACAATGAAGATTTACCAACATTAGGACGTCCAACAATGGCAACTTTTTTTAGTGTTTGTTCTTGCATAAATAATTCTTTTTTATAAGATGTAGGGTTGGCTTTAGCCGACCTTATAATTGTTGTTAGTTGTTTGTATGAAGTGGTCGGCTGAGGCCAACCCTACGGACAACGTATAATTGTTAGAATTATACCATATTTTTAGGAGGTAAAGATTCCACATAAATACTCTGTGAAGGGAAAGCGAAACTTGAGCCATTTTCTTCTACAATTTTCATGATTTCTAGATGGATATTTTCACGAATAGCCATATATTTAGCCCAGTTTGCTGTAGAAGTAAAGGTATAGATGAAAATGTTGAGTGAAGAGTCTCCAAAGCTGTTGAAGTTGACTAAAAGTGTCTCTTTTTGGGCAATCAATTCATGGTTGTGTAACATGTATTTTATCTCTTCGACAATCTTGTTCATCTGTGCACTTGTTATGCCATAGGTGAGTCCCACATTCATCTTAATGCGTCTTACACCACGGCGAGAAAAGTTTTCTATGGGATTGTTGGCAACAATGTGGTTTGGCACAGTGATGAGTGACTTTTCAAAAGAGCGTATTTTGGTGGTACGCATACCAATGTCTTCTACTGTACCTTCTACACCATTGACTTTGATCCACTCCCCAATACGGATGGACTTGTCTGCAAGTAAAGAGAAAGAGCCAAAGAGGTTCGCTGCTGTGTCTTTGGCTGCCAAAGCAAATGCCAAGCCCCCAATACCTAGAGATGCCAAGAGCCCTGTCGCATTAATGCCCCAAACTTGTAGCATAGCACCTAGACCTACACCCGCAACAATTATTTTGAAAATAGTCAACATAAAGTTTCCTACTTCTTTAGAAAGATCAGAAGAGAATCTTCCTGCAAATTTATGAGAGAGTTCACGTAGGGCTTCGATAACAGCTAAAATAGCCCAAAAGATGTCATAGACAATCAGGGTATTTAAAATGTTTTTTATAAACTCTGTCTCTTTAAAGATAATCAGAAAAAAGAGGTGTGCTGCGATGACAACAAAGGCAAAACGTACAGGTGCTTTGAGTGCAGAAATAACACGGTCATCATAATAAGTGCTGGTTGACTTAGAAAGGTTTTGTAAGGTACCAATGACTATATAGGTGAAGAATTTACGCAAAAGGAGTATCAGTACAAAGACTAAAGTTGCTGCTAAAAGTTGTCCTAGAGGAATGCCGAAAATGCTGAAGGCAAAAAAGTCTCCTAAAGAAGAGTTATACAGGGGAGTAAGGGCCTCTTGTGTGAGGGTATGGATGTTCATATCGAGACCATCAATAACATTTAAAGATGTGCTTGTATTATTTTCTGAAGTTGGCAATTGTGAATCCTAATTATTTGAGTTTTCCTTGATTTATGTAATTATAGTAGAATTTGATATAGTACAGATAGATAAGGAGTACTCACATGAGAAAACTATGGATTATTATTGGGCTATGTTTCTCTCTGACAAGCTTTACTTTCAGTCAAACTATACAGTTAAACTATAAAGCCACTTTTGGCATATTTGGTACAGTAGGTAGCATTCACAATACACTCACTAAAACTAACAAAACGTACAAAATAAAAAGTGTTGTAAAACTTGCAGGCTTAGCTAAAATGATGTTAGGCAATCAAAAAGAGACGTATATTTCTAAAGGGCATATGGAAAAAGGTTTAATGGTCAGTGACTTTTATGAAATGCGTAGTGAGAAAAAAAATAAGAAGAAAGTAAAAACCTATCTTTTTGATCATAAAAAACGTACAACAACAAAAAATGAAAAAGTGTGGAGAGAAGGCAAGCTTACAGAAAACAAAACACAGACCTTACATTTTTATGCCAAAGATGACCTTTTAACCCTCTACTTTAACCTAGGCACAGCACTTAAAGAAAAAGGAAAAACCTACACCTTTAAAGCGGTAGGACTTGAAAAACAAAGAGGTACGGTAAAGATTACTGTACCCAATAATGCGCAGTTAAAAGGCTATAAAAAAGACTTAGGAAACACTGCCCATCTTTATGCGAAAGCCCTCATACATCAAAAGAATTTTAAAAAGAAAAAGGGTGACATACTTTTGGCTATTGGAAAAGATGGGTTTATTCAAAAGTCTGTGATTAAAGACGTTTTACTTTATGGTGATGCGCAATTGGTGCGCATTAAATAACTGTGGCGTGCAAGACAAAATCTATCACTTTTTTGTCAGACATTTCACAAGGTTTTAACATGCCACCTTTCATCGTAGGGTAATAATTACCAGAGACAATATCATTTTTCCCCAGTTCTTCAGCATAAACTTTGAGGAGTTTTCCGTTAAGTAAAGTCTCTTTTCTTAACAAATAACGTTTTCCGAGGTACATCACATCATTGGCACCATTGGGTAGGGCAAGTAGTTTTGCATAAAATTCTGTTTCATTCATAGATGTATTTTAGCTAAATTTATGAGAGCGATTTATGTGATACAAGGTAAAATAGAAAAAATTAAAATCTTTTCTCTTTTAAAGAGACAGAATTAAAGAGTAGTGTATGACAAAATGTGATGTGTTTATTATTGGGGGTGGGCCTGCGGGGTCTATTGCTGCT
>WTAE01000216.1 GCA_013139765.1 Sulfurovum sp. | reverse complement strand
ACTTGTGAAGCCATTGTTGTACCAACATCTTTTTCGATACGTTTGATTGTTCTAAGCTCATTTGGACTTACAAGAGTGATCGCTTCACCAGATTTACCGGCACGACCTGTACGACCAATACGGTGTACATAAGACTCAGAGTCAAAAGGAATGTGGTAGTTGAAAACGTGAGTAACATCATTTACATCAAGACCACGTGCTGCAACATCTGTTGCAATAAAGATATCGATACCACCTTGTTTAAAGGCACGAATTGTTACTTCTCTTTGTTTCTGCTCCATGTCTCCGTGAAGACCAGATACTTTGAATCCTTGTGCAGTCATGTGTGCTACAAGTCTATCAACTTCTTTTTTCATACGACAGAAAATAATACATTTTTTCGGGTTCTTATAGTCGATAAGTCTTACCAATGCATCATCACGTTCTCTTTCTTGTACCACATAGTAAAGTTGTGTAATTTTTGTATTGGTTTTTTCAGACTTAGTAATAGAAACAGTTTTTGGATTGTCCAAAATTTGTTCTGCTAGTTTTCTAATACCATTTGGCATTGTTGCTGAAAACATAAGTGTTTGACGTTCTTTTGGAAGGAATGAAAAGATGTTTTTAATTTCATCTAGGAAACCCATATCAAGCATTTCATCTGCTTCATCTAAGATAACAAAGCTTGGGTTGATCTTGATCTTTCCAGACATAAGAAGGTCTTGAAGACGTCCTGGTGTAGCAACTACAATAGATGCTTGTTTGATACGGTCAATTTGTCTACCATAAGGTGTACCACCATAAACGGTAGCAGTTTTAAGCCCAGACTTTGCTCCAAAACGGAAAAGCTCATCAGAGACTTGCATTGCAAGCTCACGTGTAGGAACAATAACAAGTCCTTCTACTGAACCATCTGCTTTCATCATAGACATTGTAGGGAGTCCAAATGCAGCTGTTTTACCAGTACCTGTTTGTGCCTGAGCAATAATGTCATGACCTTCTAAAATGATAGGAATAGCATCTCTTTGTACGGGTGAAGGTTCTGTAAATCCAGCGTCTGTAACGGCAGCTTGGATCGTGTCTTTTAAATTAAAATCTGTAAATTTCATAAATATTCTTTGTGTTAAATTATCGGTATTTAGTTGGTCTTGTATAGTTATAGATAAAATAAGTGTCTATGGTATCAAGCGCTTTAAAACCCTGTTTTGTGCAAACCGATACCAAACTTGTGTCACAGGGCTAAGCCTGGAATAGAGGAGATAGTGTCTATCTCGTAAAAGGAGTTTAGTACTCTCTTGCAGAAAAGTTCCGCATTATAGCAGGATTTTATAGAAAAATCAAGCCATTATATGATTTGCTTATGTATTGCTGAAGTATAAATTATAATTATTCTGGTCTATAGACTTTTACATTTGTTATGGGACAGGCAGGTTATGATTGTTTTAATAAAGACTTAAACCCCTATCACTGAAATATTACGGTCTAAAAACTGTTGTGCCACATGGTCGTACCGAGACATATGCTCCCCAAAAGCATGCATAAGCAAGGTTATCGCTACAGGGTTTTCATCCTGCCAATAGACTCTAGACTGAGAGTATATTCCTGATGTTAATGCTATGTCCTTCTTCCTGTGATCCCTGCCGTTAGTACAAATCGCATTGCTTCATCACGAGTCATATCTAATGGGCGAATTTCATCATGTGGAACAAGTATTGTATAGCCACCAACCATGTAACTCATCGGTAGATATACGAGTACACAATCGCGATCACGAAATGATGGGGGGAGTCGCCCGGGATCTTCTTGCGTTACAAAACCAACTAACTCTATATTTTGAAAAGTGACGGCCACTGCTTGTCCAAGTCCTTCCTTCTTTGGTGAGAAAAAATCAAAGAAATCACGAAAAGCACGATATACTGATTTAATAAGCGGTAGACGGTAGAGAACATTTTCTCCAAGGCTAAAGATTTTGCGTACAAGATAAGCCTTCATCATTAGACCAACAATAAAAACTATTATAATTCCGGCAAACATACCAAGACCGGGGAAGTAAGTATCATCAGGTAATATATAGTGAAATAATTTACCCATAATCTCTTCAGAAGTCACACCTAACCAGTAGATCAAATAGATTGTTAATACTAGAGGAAACAGTGTAATAACACCTGTCAACAGAGTTGTACTTAGATACTTTAACATGGGCTTACCTTTTATTTCTGAATATATAACAGGCACACTAATCACTATTCAGTATGATATCGGAAAATCCTGAAGAGTTTTCTGAGCCAAGACGTTTGAATAGAGCGAATAGTTTTCCCGCTTATTTTTAAAAGTTTAATTAAAATCACCGTTATTTGGACAAGGTATTCTTTGAAAAGAGTTCTATCTTTTTACGGTCTATAAACCCTCACATTCTTCGCATCTTCCGCATCTCTCAGGTACTGTGCATGTAACTGAGACATAATGCCTTTTTCACAGTAGAGTAAATACTCTTTGTCTTGAGGCAATTTTTTAAACTCAGTTTTAAGTTTATGAAAAGGGATTTTGATGCTTTTACAGCTTGTTTCTATACATTCGTCTTCTGCACGTATGTCAATGACCACATAGTCATCATTTAAGACCTTAATGACTTCAATAGGAGAGGCATTGGCTACATCATCGATGATTTCATCTACATTAATGCTTACAGACTCTTCAACTGCCTTGTCTAAGACT
>WTAE01000012.1 GCA_013139765.1 Sulfurovum sp. | reverse complement strand
TCACCAATAATAAGCTCTCTTTGACCTCTACCAACCGGTACAAGTGCATCAATCGCTTTGATACCTGTTTGAAGTGGTTCATGAACAGATTTTCTAGCCATGATCCCTGGTGCTTTCTCTTCAACAAATCTATGCTCAGATGCTTCAATAGCACCTTTACCATCGATAGCTTCACCTAGTGGGTTAACAACTCTACCGATCATAGAGTCACCAACTGGTGTTTTAAGAAGTTCTCCAACTCTCTTAACGCTCATACCTTCTTTGATCCCAGCACTTGTTCCAAGAACAACAACACCTACGTTTGCTTCTTCAAGGTTTAATACCAGTCCTTTAGCACCGTTATCAAATTCTACAACCTCTCCAGCCATAACATTGTTAAGACCATAAACGGTTGATATACCATCCGCGATACCTACTACTTTTCCTATTTCATTGATGTCTACATCAATCTCAAAGTTCTCAATTCTTTCTTTGATGATTGAACTTATCTCATCTGCTTGCAATTTTACTGCCACTGATTCTCCTTTACTATTAGATAACTATAAAGATTTCTTAATGAAATCAATTAGTTGTTCTTTAACTCTCTGCTTAGAGAAGTTAACCTCAATACCCAAATCATCAACTGAAACACGTAATCCGTCAAGATCCGTTTTTTCCTGTGTTAACTTTATCGTCGAACCTGTATATTTCTTAAGTGTATCTTCCAACTTACTTAACTCTTTATCACCAAGTGTCTTTTTGCTCTTCAATACACCTTCGTATTGATTTGACTCTCTTTGTAAGTCAGCATTAAGTACTTTTGTAATTGCAGGAATCAGATCAAGTCTTTTGTTCTCACCTAAGATTTTGATGAAATTTACAAGTGTTGCATCTGCTTTCTTACCAAGAGCAGAAAGAATCATTTCTGTTTTCTTCTCAGCAGAAACAATAGGTGAAGTTAAAGCTGTTTTAACTTCATTATTGTCAATGGCTTCAGTAAGTACATTCAGTACTTCTGCAATACTTGCTATATCTTTACTTACAGAAGAAAGTGCTGTTGCATATCTTTTAGCAATTAATTCTTCCATCTATGCCACCTTCTTAGAAATAATATCAACAACTTTAGATTCATCAATTAAAATATCATCATTCGTGATATTCTCACTCAAGATCTCATCAATTGCATCTCTAGCAGATTTTCTTTCGTCCAAAGTCATCTTCTCTTCAAGTTGCTTATCCATAAGAGCTAGATCACTGATATTTGTTTCAGCTATCTTTTGCGCTAAAAGAGTTGCTTCTTTCTTCGCATCTTCGATGATCTGTTCAGCTTTTTTTCCACTCTCATCTAAACGAGTCTGAGCATCTTTCTTCTCATCTTTAGCTGCTTGAAGTTTCTGTTCAATCTCTTTTAACTGTGCTGCAATACCTTCTCTTCTTTCTTTAAAAAAGTTTTTAACAGGGTTTGCTAACAAATAATAAAGCACTGATGCAAAGATAATAAAGTTAAAAAGTCTTGGCCAGAAGTCTGTCTCTCTACCTGTTTGGGCAAAGTAACGTGTTGATTCAGCATCTCCGCCACTAGCCAAAAGGATAGCAGGTACAATAAGCAAAGACAATAGTATAATTTTTTTCATATTCATCCTTTCCTATAACTTGCTAAACTTAGCTTTGAGGCTCTCTTTAAATAGAGGCATCTGAGAAAGAAGAGAATTTTTAAGGTTCTCTTTTTCTGAAGTCAGTTTTTCTACAAAACTTTCATACTCGTTGTCTAACTCACTCTGTTTACTTGCGACTTTACTTCCAGCCAATGTTTTTTCATCATCGATTGCTTTCTGTCTTATACCAGCAGCTTCATTTTTAGCATTGCTAATAATGTCACTTGCCTTTGCATTTAATTCGTCACTGTTGCCGCTTAAACCTTTTGAAGCTTCTAAATCTTTTGCTATGGATGCATCTCTGTCATCCATGAATTTCACCAACGGTTGAAATAGCATATTATTTAAAAGAACAAGTAGGGTTAGAAACAAAGCTAGAACGAACAACATCAATTGCCAATGTATATCAAGCATTAAAACTCCTCATGTAATTTCGCGCTATTTTAGCATTTTTGAGATGAAACGGTGGTTAAAGTTTTACGCTTTTTTGAGGAATGTGAGAAAGTTTTCTATATCTTTGGCATCAGTAAAATGTATTTCGATACTTTTAGCTTTCACTTTATGTTTAAAAGGAAGTGCCGATTCAAGTGCTGCGAGATGTTTTTCTGTGAGGTTTTCAGGACTACTTTTTGTCGCATTTGTCACAGAGGGATTTTTTTGGTTTTTGACCATATTTTCTGTGTCTCGTACAGAAAGTTTTTGTCCTATAATTGAATCTATGATGATTTTTTGTTTTTTCTCATCTAGTCCCACTAAAACTTTTGCATGTCCTTGGCTAATTTTTGCAGAGACAAGTTGTTTTTGTGCATAGGCACTCAGTGCCAAAAGACGCATGGTATTGGTGATTTGTGAACGGCTTTTATGTACAATAGAAGAGAGTTCATCATGGGTAATTTCATGTACTTCAATGAGTTCAGCATAAGAGTTTGCAAGCTCAATCGCATTGAGGTTTTCTCTTTGTATGTTTTCAAGAAGCGCCAGTTCACGTAGTTTAATGTCATCAATGTCAGCATCTGCAATAATGGCTTTAATATGTGTAATATTGGCAAGTTTATGTGCACGTAAACGACGCTCACCCGCAATAAGTACATAACCATTACTACTCTCAATAACCACAATAGGTTGAAGTAAACCATGTGCAGCAATAGATTCACTGAGTTCTTTTAAAGCTTGGGGTTCAAAATGTTTACGGGGTTGGAAAGGATTGGCAGAAATATCTTCTACCAATAGTTCTTCTACTCTGGCACCTTGTGCTTCAAGTTCAAAACTATTAATATCAGTCAAGTCTTTTTCATAGGCCTCTTCTACTTCAGAGAGTATCTCTCCTAATCCTCTACCCAGTGCCATATTATCCTCTTACGATGACTGTCGCTAAGTCTCTATAGGCGATAGAACCTTTAGAACTTGCAGCATAAGTTGTGACTGGTTTTCCAAAACTTGGACTCTCTGCAATTTTGACATTACGAGGGACAACAATACACTCTTTCCCTTTTTTAATGTGGAAAAGTTTATCTTTAAAGTGATGCGATAAATCTGCAAGTACTTGTTTAGAAAGGTTGTTTTGTCCAGAATACATCGTAGGTAAAAAACCTTTGATTTTAAGCTTTGGATTGATAGTCTTTTTAAGAAGACTTACTGTGTTCAAAAGCTGTGCCAAACCTTCCAATGCAAAAAACTCACACTGGATAGGAATAATCACAGAATCAGAGGCAGCCAATGCATTAATAGTAATAGGTCCAAGTGCTGGAGGTGAATCAATAATCACATAATCAAAGTCACCTGAGACTTCTGCTAGTTTTTTCTTTAAAACCAATTCTCTGTTTTTTGCTTTTGGATTATAAAACTCTTTTTCAATCCCTACCAGTCCAATGTTAGAAGGTACCAATTGTAGGTTTTCAATGTCACTGTCTAACAATACTTCTGAAATCTTTTTAGACCCTATAAGCACATGGTAAATGTTAAACTCATAGTCTCCTCTAGAAAAGCCTAGAGATGTCGTTGCATTAGACTGTGGGTCAATATCTAATAACAATACTTTTTTACCTTTTTCAGCCAAAGATGCTGCCAAATTTACTGCGGTTGTTGTTTTTCCTACGCCACCTTTTTGGTTGGCTATACTAATTACTTCACTCATCTTAAACTATATACCTTTGTCCCTTCGATCATCACTGATCCATCTTCCTCTAAACTTGCATCGCTCAAACTTTTTTTAAAGTCCTTGTCCTGAGCATTTTCATTGTTCCCAGTATGCACTGAAAACTTTCTACTTAACTCAAATTCTATCTCATACTCACTAAAAACCTGCTTCCATTTTGGAAACTTTTCAAGTGCTTCTAGGTACTTTTCTAACAATAATTCAGGTGAAATATCGCTCTGCAAGGAGCTAAAGCCATTTTGAGATTTTTTTAAATTTATACCAATACCACACACTAAAGTAGCATCTACTTTTTTTGTAATGGTTCCCCCTACTTTTTCATCATTTTTATAGAAGTCATTGGGCCATTTTAACCAGATATTTTCACCCATTTCCACAAGAGTCTGTTTCATAATAAAAGAGAAGTAAATAGAGGCAGAGTGTAAAGGCAAGTCTTGAGGTAAAGCGTTCAAAGGCAAAGCAAAAGAGGCAAAGAAGTTTCCTTCTCCTCCAGACCACTCATTGTCACGTGAACCTTGCCCTGCACTTTGTGCTTTAGCCAAGATGGCCACAGGTGCTTGTAACGTTTTATTTTGAAGTGCTTCTAAAAGGTAACGCTGTGTAGAAGGTAAGGTATCAAAGGATAGTATTTCCAACTTTTAGCCCCCGTCCTACACAATAGGCTTTTGCAGACATTGCTTTTTTAGAGGCAGGTTGCAAAGAACCTACTTTAACGCTTCCCTCTTCACAGCCTACAAGTACGGCATCATCTTCAAAACCTAATATCTCAAAAGCTTTGTTTGTGCTAGATGTTTCTAAAAGAGTGACATCATCTATTTTAGTTCCATTTGAAGTAAATAGCCCTGGCCACCCTTCAAACGCTCTGTATTTGTTATAAAGTGTTTCTGCCTGAGTAAAGTCAACTTCACCATCAGCTTTTTTAATCTTTTTACACAAAGTAGCCAAAGCCTCATCTTGTTTTTCTGGCACAATATTTTTAAAGTTACGCAGGGTGCTAAGTGTTAATGTACAAGCATCTATGGTGAGTTGCCCCATCAAAGCATGTAGTCTCATCTCTTTAGGAATGTCAAAGACAATTTTTTCAAGTATATCTCCCGTATCTAAACCCTCTTCCATCATCATAGAAGTCACACCTGAAGTGGCATCTCCATGAAGTAACGATTGTTGTACAGGTGAAGCACCACGGTACTGTGGTAAAAGTGAAGCATGTAAGTTAATACACGGTGCAATGTCCAAAATGTTTTTAGGCAATATCTGCCCAAAAGCCGCCACCACGATAAAGTCAGGTTTTGCAGCTTTTATGGCTTCAAACATACCTTCATCACTCAAACGATTAGGTTGTAACACTTCTATATCATGTTCAAGTGCCAAAGACTTCACTGGAGGTGGCGTCAAAACCTTTTTACGCCCTACAGGACGGTCAGGCTGTGTTAAAACCAAAGAGACGTGCATATCTTCAGCGTCAATGAGTGTAGAGAGTATTGCTTGGGCATAATGGGGAGTTCCCATGTAAACGATGTTAGTGTGCATATGTACTTCTTTTAGGGATATTAGGCTTTAAAAAGTGTGCCGCTTTCGTGCACACCGTCAAGTAAGTAAGACTTTACATCAGAGAGGTCAAAACCAGAGGCTAAAAACATCTCTTTGCCATGTTTCATCATGAAATCTGCTGCTTGGAGTTTTGTGACAATGCCACCTGTAGCAAATTCATTGTTAGGGTTGTGTTCTGCTTCTAACTCTTCTTTTAAAAGCGCATTCACTACTTTTCGTTGTTTCGCATCAGCATATTTGTTTGGATCTTTATCATAAAAGGCATTGATGTCTGAGAGAATGACTAAAAATGGTGCATCAAAATGGTGGGCAACATGTGCAGAGAGCCTGTCATTGTCACCAAAAATAAGTTCTTCAATACTCACCGTGTCATTTTCGTTAATGATGGGAACTACGTTATTCTCTAAAAGAGTATCTATGGCAACTTTGGCATGATTCATATGTTCAGCAGAGTCAAATACATCTGCACGAAGTAAAACCTGAGAACATAACAAATCAAAAATTTCAAATTTTTCTTGATACATTTTTAGTAAATAAGGTTGTCCTATTGCAGCAAGTGCCTGTTTGTTTGCTACAGAACTTCTATCTAATGGCAATTGAGTAAACCCAGCGGCCACAGCCCCTGAACTTACCAATATCACTTCGTACTCTTTTGCTTTAAGTTGTGCAATGAATTCCACAAGAGCAAACATACGTACCTTAGCAATGGCACCCTCTTGCGTTAAGACATGTGACCCTACTTTAATTACTATGCGTTGTGCAGTCATCTATGCTTCGTCTTCCTCTTTAACACTCTTAATAAAGTTACCTAAACTGTAACGTAAAGCTTCTGTGTTGATGTGAGCAACAGAAGAGATAGGCAAGACAAAGAGTGGTTCATTTTCTGGTAAATCAACCCCAAAATCTTGTTCAAAACCATAAGAAATGTACTCTTCTTTGGCCTTAAACTTATTAAGTGTAGTATTGGCTTTAATGCCAATATCATCCAAGAAAGTTTGGGTTAAAACATTCACTTCTTCTACAGAAAAAGAGTCAATTTTGGTAATGGCAATGGCATGTTTACGCGTGGCCAATGTTTTTGAGTAACGCTGTAACTCAACCAAAAGTGTTTCATATTGGTACTTCATCTCTCTGTAGTTTGCTGCATCAATCATGAGTAACAATGTTTTGGTTCTTTCAATGTGTTTTAAAAACTCTAAACCTAAACCTTTACCATCTGAAGCACCTTCAATAATACCAGGGATATCTGCCATCATAAATGAATCATAATCTCCCATGTGTACCACACCAAGTTTTGGTGTAAGTGTCGTAAACTCATAGTTTGCCACTTGTGGTCTTGCATTAGAAAGGGTTGCAATGAGTGTTGATTTCCCTACATTTGGGTAACCAACAAGTCCCACATCAGCAATGAGTTTCATTTCTAAACGTACATCTTTAGTAATACCTGGAAGTCCAGGTTGTGCATAGGTAGGTCTTTGGTTAGAAGAAGACTTAAAGTGCATGTTTCCTAAGCCACCTTTACCACCTTCTAAGAACATGATAACATCACCTTCATTGACCAAGTCAAAAAGTTCTTCACCTGTCTCTTGGTCTACCACTGTGGTCCCTGGAGGTACAGTGATATACGTATCTACACCCTTACGCCCATAACATTTACGGCCCTCACCAGGACGACCATTTTCAGCTTTAATATGCACACGACCTCTAAGTCCTGAGAGTGTGTCAGTGTTGTTGTCTACTTTAAAAAAGACAGAACCACCACGTCCACCATCCCCACCATCTGGGCCACCGTTAGCAACAAATTTTTCTGTCCAAAAAGAGATGGAACCTGGTCCACCTTTTCCTGATGATATCATCAGATCTACACTATCTACAAACATATACACACCTTTAAACATAAACTATAATTGCGTGATTATACCCAAATTGACACGAAATGTGCTATACTCAAAATATCTTGCCCCACTAAGTAACTACCCCAACTTTTGAAAGAGGGAGAAAAGGTGAGATGCGAGTAGAGAAATTTGAAGGACTACCCGTAGGTAATCCGAAAATTTATCTGCTTGTAGGTCGTCTTTTATCTCTCTTCCCATAGGGTGCTGTGCTTTCGCCCATACTCTGCGTTAGATTTCTTTGAATTCGCTAAGGCGAGTCCTTCAAAAATCTGCCTTGATTATGAACGAAATCACAGCATCAAAAATTGGGGTAATTACTTAGTGGGGCAATAAAGCCAAATAAAGGAAGGAAGATGATGAAAGTCAAAACTACAACACTCTTACTACTGTGCACTTCTGTGCTAAGCTTACATGCCGCGCCAAGTACTAGCCCAAGTACTATCCCAGAAAAGGGTTATAGCTACAATGGTGTCTACTTTGGTGATACTTTTTCACATGATTCTCAAGAGGGAATTATTGATGGATGTACCACAGCAAAAGGTTCTTACCAAAAAGACCATGCACTGTTTAAACAGAACAAAGATTACAACAGTGGTTGGTTTTTAGGGCGCAGCAAGTGCCGTACCTTATTGGTCGCAAAATAAACCTCTTTGAAGACTAAAACCCTTTAGTCTTCACCTTTCCTAGTATCCATCTGTGAAAAGATACCCTCTTTAGACAATGTTTTTTCAGACAATGTCGCTTCTTCCCCCACAATAGTATTGGACGCATCAAAACCAAGTTCTTTTAAGCGCTCAAGTACCGGTGGATGTGTGTAGTAAAAGAAAATGACCAAAGGGTGAGACTTTGGAAATGACTTGTTTTCTGTCACCAATTTCATCAAAGCTGAAACCAAATTCTCTTTACCTCCCATCGCTGAACCAAACTCATCCGCTGCATATTCATTGTGACGGCTTACTGCTGACATAAAAGGGGTAAAAATAAAAGAGAGCAAAGGCAAAAGAAGCATCAGCATAGCTATTTGTACCCCAGCTTCTTCTAAAACACCCATTTGCGTAAAGAGTTCCATTGGTAAATGTCCAAAAAGATAAAAAGCAATAAAAAGTAAGAGTCCCATAAGCCCAATATTTTTCCAAATGTCTCCATGGGTAAAGTGTCCTAACTCATGCCCAAGTACAGCAAGTAGCTCTTTGGTATTGAGTTTTTCTAAAAGTGTGTCAAAAAGTACAACCCTTTTAGACTTCCCCAAACCTCCAAAAAATGCATTGAGACGGCTGTCACGTTTAGAAGCGTCCATCACAAAAATTCCATCATTTTTTAGCCCTACTTCTTTCATCATGGCTGAAATTTTCTCTTTAAGTTCACCCTCTTCTAAAGGTGAGAACTTGTTAAACAGAGCCATAAACGTAGGTGCGAGTAGATTGGCAAGGACTGCCACGGCAAACATCATCACAAAGCCCCAGAGCCACCATGACTCGTACGAATCAATTATCCATGCGAGTAAAGCAAAAATAGCACCACCCAAAATGACAAATAACATGGTTGACTTAAGGCTATCTATGAGATACATTTTCAGCGTCATTTTGTTAAAACCAAACGCTTCGTCGATTTTAAACTTCTGATAGAGTTCAAAAGGAAGTCCTACCACAAAATTAACACTCAAAAACCCAAAAAGAAATGCCACTGCTTGTAAAAGTGTAGAATCTAAGTGAATCATTGTATTTAACCAAGCAAAACCAGCAGTCACCCACCAAATAAACATAAGGTAGTCCACAAGCGTAGACACAAGTTCTAATTTTCCATTGGCCACAGCATAATTCCCTGCTATGAGATACTTCTCAGCAGACATAAGCACTGGCGTTTTACGTTTCTCATCATTAATGTAACCAATTTGCATAAAAGAGATATAGATTTTCATAAAAGTATAAAGGGTATATAAAATGATTAGAGTTTGTAACATGAGGTGCCTTGTGTAATTTTCTAGGTGAAATATACCAAATCAAGGCTTAAATTGCGACAATAACTATGAATGAACTTTTCTGGGACATGGTGACCTCTATAATTTCAAAGATAACAACTAAAAATTGGAGATTTAATTTTTTAGGTGCTATAATATTTAAAATGGGATGAATTCTTTGGATTCTTACGAGACTTAATTGACATTAGTGTTTATACATAGGGAGGGGATTACAGATGTTTTATGATAAAAAAGAGAGTGTCATCACCCCTCCTGCTATTGACTTCCAAGATAGATCAACAAAAAAAAGATTTAACCTCTGGATGACCAAGTCAAACTTATTACAAATACGGCTTATCTCTGCACTCACAGGCATACTGTATATGATCGCTGCACTCATAAACAGTCTGGTTGTATCAGGTGACATATTAGGCCTAATGATAACTATACACCTCTATGTCATGCCTCCCTTTCTCTTTTTAATCTCTCTAATGACCTATAAGAAAGAGCTCTACAGACTCTTCATTTTTCTACTGATGTTATCACCTGTCGTGGCAACGATAGGTAACTTATTGATCACTTCAAAGGTAGAAGATCCCGCACTTTATATGACAGAACTCTATCTTATTATCTTCTGGATATTTACGGTATCTGGACTACGCTTATGGCAGGCTACAATCTCTGCGCTTACTACGGTTGTTGTTATTTTTCTAGTCACCTATTTTTTCTTTTCTCTTTCATTGGAATCTTTTGTCATGCACTGTTTTTGGATGCTTGCGTCATTTTCTTTTGGGTTTTTAGTTGCCTATCTTTTGGAAAAATCCCACAAAGAAGTATTTTCTACCCATGAACAACTCACACAATTAGCCATGACCGATACATTGACAGGGTTGTATAATCGTGCAAAACTGGATGAATTACTGCAAGATGAATTAAATCGTTCAAAATACCTTCATCAACCATTTGGATTGGCGATTATGGATATAGATCATTTTAAAAAGATTAATGATAGCTATGGCCATCAGGTAGGAGACACCATCTTAAAAGAGATAGGGAAGCTTATCACTGAAGAACTACGTTCAACAGATAAAGTCATTCGCTGGGGTGGTGAAGAGTTCTTAATACTCTACCGAGAAACCGATAAAAAAGAAGTCTTGAAGCGTATTGAAACACTGCGTCTACACATAGAAAAACATCTTTTTCCAATTTCAACTATGATTACAGCAAGTTTTGGACTTACGCTCTACACTAAAGATGATACGATTGATTCTATCATACAAAGAGCAGATAATGCGCTTTACCTTGCAAAAAATAATGGTAGGAACTGTACAGAATTCATTTAAATATCTTACCTTATGAGTTCTGCTCATTATGATCATCAATTTTTTCTTCTGCATCTGCCACTTTCTTTGAAAACATATCTACATCAATAAGAATGGCTCCAGCAACTCCAATTATAATACCTAACCCTATATAAACAAATTCCATGATAATCCTTTTATAACTTTAGTTAAACCCTTTAGGTTTATATTTATAGTATAACATAAGTTTTATTTTATACTTTAATTTATTACTTAGATGTGACTCATAATAATTATTGGATCCTATGATGAATCTTGATACTTCACAAAGCTTAAATTGCTATAATTGCAACAATATATACTAAGGAAATTTAGTGGCACTTGTAGACCTCTTTAATATCAAAAAACAATACGACATAAAACTTCTTCTTAATGATGTGAACTTTCACCTGAATGAAGGGGAACGTGTCACAATTGTTGGGCAAAATGGTTGTGGTAAATCTACCCTGATGAAAATCATTATGGGACAAGAAGAACCTACCGAAGGTAAACGTGTCATCAACTCAAACATACACATTGAAATGCTTGCACAACAGCCACATTTTGATGCAACACTTTCTGTGCGTGATGCCATACTTAATGAACTCACCGAACTTAAAACAGCTAAAGATGAGTATGATAGACTGAGCCTTGCCGTGGCTGAAGATTTTGAAAATGAAGACTTACTCTCTAAACTAGAAAAAGTCTCTACCTTTCTTGACCATCACAATGCATGGAGTTTAGATGACAAGATAGAACGTGTCTTGCAAGAGTTTCATCTCAAAGCCTATGAACACAGACCTGTGGTTTCACTTTCAGGGGGAGAACAACGCCGTGTGGCTTTGGCTTCACTCATACTCAAAAAGCCTGACGTACTTCTACTAGATGAGCCTACGAACCACCTTGACGTTTACATGGTTGAGTTTTTAGAAGAGATCTTGCTCAAAGAGAACTTTACCCTACTTTTCATTTCACATGACAGGCACTTCATTGACACCATTGCCACACGTGTCGTGGAAGTAGACAACCAAGAACTTGTCTCTTACACGGGTGGATACATGGCTTACTTGGAGCAAAAAGAAGCCCGTATGCATGCACTTAAAAAAGGACATGATAACTTACTGCGTATGCTCAAACAAGAAGAAGCGTGGCTCTCTAAAGGGGTAAAAGCCAGAGAGAAGCGTAACCAAGGACGCAAAAAACGTGTGTTTGAACTACGTGATGAAGCTAAGAAGAACCCTACACTCATCCGTAAAATGATGGTAGAACTTGAACGTGAGAAAAAGCACTTTAACCGTGACGAAGGTGTCTCACGTAAAAAAATGCTTTTTGAGTTAGAAAACATGTCTTACTCCGTTCCTGGCAAAAAACTCATAGAAAATCTTACGACACGTATTTTACAAAAAGACAAAATAGCCATTGTGGGCATTAATGGTGCGGGAAAATCTACCTTGCTTAAACTCATGTTAGGGCGTATTAAACCCGACTCTGGTGTCATTAAACAAGGAGATTTTGCTTTAGGGTATTTTGATCAACACAGAGAAATGTTAGATAACAACAAAACCCTCATAGAAACGTTTTGTCCTGATGGCGGAGACCAAATAGACGTACAAGGGGTAAACTTTCATGTCTATGGCTACTTAAAATCTTTTCTTTTCCCTAAAGAGTTTTTGGCTAAAAAAGTAGGTATGCTCTCTGGTGGAGAAAAAAACCGTGTAGCACTTGCCCTACTTTTGTCTAAAAAGGTAGACTGTCTCATACTTGATGAACCTACCAATGATTTAGACATCCAAACCATTAACATATTAGAAGAGAAACTCATCAACTTTCCTGGTGCCATACTTTTTGTTTCTCATGACCGTTACTTTATAGACAAAATTGCCTCTAAACTTTTCATTTTTAAAGGCGAAGGTGTGGTAGAAGAGTCTTACCAGACCTACACGGAGTACTTAGAGATAGAAAAAGAGATGAGAGAGTTAGACAGTTTAGAGAAAGAAGTCAAAACCTCTACTCAAAAATCAGATGTGCCAAAAGAAAAAAAACAGACAAAACTCTCGTATAAAGAACAACAAGCTTATGACAATTTACCCGATGAAATAGAAACGCTTGAAAATAAGATAGCCGAGATTAATGCCTGTTTGTATGACCCAAAATGTTATGAAGAAAAAGGACTGAATACACTCACTGAAGAATTAGCAACACTTGAATCTGACTATGAAGAAAAAACAGATATTTACTTAGAAGTCTTAGAGATTTTTGAAGCGCTAGATAAGTAGAGGTTTCTATCGGTAAAAGTCAAGACTTTTACCAATAAATTACAACCGAGCGTCTACCCCAACGTAAGGCACGTCTTCTGTCTAGTCCCATATATATATCAATACGTTTTTTATACCGTTTATTCATCTTATCACGTACTCTGTAGTAGCCACGAATCCCTGCAATACGCACTTTAGTACCATTTCTCATACCATAACGTGTTAACATGTCTCGTGAGACAGCAATACTTTTTACGCCTGGCCTTAAACGGTTGTTCCATGCTGCTAAAAATGGTGTGGCATCGGTTTGACCTCGGTGAGAGGTGTAGGCGGTTGCAGTCACACGTAAGCTGTGTTTACCAAAAGCTTTAATGTCCAACTTGGCACGTCTGGCTTCTTTTTCAAGGCGTTTTCTTTTGGCTTTTATTTCAGCCAACACATAAGGGAATGGAAGTTTTAAGACTTTACCCGTACGTACTCTCGTTGCATCTTTAATGTTGTTAAATTTCACAATAGATTTGGCGGAAAGTCCAAACTTATGTGCAATAGAAATAAGTGTATCTCTTTCCTGCACAGTGTAACAGGCTGTGGCAAGTACATCTATACGCTCTTGCTCTAAAGGGAGTTTTAACTTTTTTCCTATGCGCAGTGTTGACTTAGGCGTCATGTCATTCATTTGGGTCAACTCTTTGACCGAAATACCAAACTTATTTGCCAAACGCGAAAGTACATCACCAGACTCGACACAGTACGTACCATACATTTCTGTCTCGTCTACTTCCACAGGTAGAACTGGTATTTCAGTCACAGCAACACGTAACTCAATCTCTTTTTTGACTGTGGTATTGACTACTTCAACCTGTAATGTATCGGAGTCACTTCCTTTAAAACGTACGGGTGCTTCAATATGTACATATTTTTCTATCATATCTTCTACAGAAATGACTTTTACAAATGTTTTATCGGGGAGAGGAAGGTTTTTTACAATAATAAGTTTTTGTCTGTCTAACTCGTAAGATACTTTTTTTATGTGGTGTAAACGTTTACCATAAGGATTACATTCAGAAATCCCCCCTGTTACTACGCGACAGTCAATCAGAGTCTTTGCGTCAAGAGTGCTGACAGTAATAAGGGCAAATAAAAGGGTTTTTATAGTTGTTCTAGGCATAGGTTATGTCACACTATAAAAAGCGTAACATCTCTCCTTTGATATCCTCTTTTTTCACAACCACTGTGTGTTTGATAGGTTTAGCAAAAAGGCCTTCAATCATAGCAGGTACGCTTACATTGGTGTTTGCACTTACCCATTTAAGTGCTTCGGTATCATCTTTTACTTCATGGCCTAATGATTTGGCCACTGAAGGTGAAAACTTTGTCCACTCTGCTGTTGAGTAGACCACCGTTTTTAAGTTCTTCTCTCTTAGTGTCTCATAGGCTTTCATACATGTTGCAGTATGTGGGTCCATAATATACTCTTTTTTAGCATACGCACCCACCACAGCTTCACACTCAGCATCATCAGAGTAAGAAGCTGTAAAGTCTTCTTGTAGTGATGAGAGTTCTTTTTCTGTCAGTTGCGATTTACCTTTTGTGGCTAAATCATCCATAAGCTCTTTAGTACGTGTTGGACCAAACTTGTCAAACATAATACGCTCAATATTGGAAGATTTTAAGATGTCCATTGCCGGAGATTCTGTTTGTACCAATTCTCTTGATGTTAAATCATAGGCACCCGTCTTGATCCAGTCGGTTAAAATGTTATTGACATTAGAAGTAATAAGGATTTTTTCTATAGGAAGTCCTGCTTTTTTCGCATAATATGCACCCAAAGCATTCCCAAAGTTCCCAGATGGAACCACAAGGTAGATTTTCTCACCCATGCTAATCTCATTTTTTCTTACCAGTTCTAAGTAGGAATGAATATGGTAAATAATTTGGAAAATGATACGTCCAAAGTTTACAGAGTTTGCAGCAGAAAGTTTAATGTCCCGTGCCGCTAGTTCTTCTTTAAAGTCTTCAGAAGCCAGTAATTCTTTTAAAGTATTTTGCGTGTCATCAAAGTTACCTTCAACCCCAATCACTTTAAGGTTTTCAGCATCTTCTGTCACCATTTGCAGTCTTTGTACATCTGAGGTACCACCATCAGGGTATAAACAAGCAACTTGTACACCCTCTTGGTCTTTAAACGTTTCTAATGTTGCCGGTCCTGTGTCTCCAGAAGTCGCTGCCATAATGAGGTAATGTTCCCCACGTTTTTGCGCCAACTTAGAAAGTACATAACCAAAAGGTTGTAACGCCATGTCTTTAAAGGCACGTGTTGGGCCATGGTAAAGTTCTGCTACAAAACAGTCTTCTTCAATTTTGGAAAGAGGTACAGGATTACTTGGGTCATCAAATGCATCATAGCGGTTTAAGGCTGCTTCAAGTACTTCTTTTTCAATGTCAATGCCGAAGTTAGTTAAAAAGTCTAAAGCCAATATTTTATAGTGTGAAGAGAGATGTCCTTCTAAAAAAGTTGTATCTAAATTTGGTAATTTTTCAGGTACATATAATCCCCCAAAACTAGCGCTTGGACTCAATATCGCTTCTGAAAATAGCACAGATGACGGCTTTTGTCCATCATTTCCCCGTGTTTCAATAAATTTCATCTAAATTCCTATGTATAATATAAGGGTAATTATAGCCAAAAAAGCTAAGAAAACTGTGTCTAAATCTGTGTGTTTTGGAAAAGAAAGTGTGGAATATAAAAGTGAAGAATTAAGCATCTAATGTCTACCTGTTCTACATCCATAAGAGCAGAAGAGTGTAATTAGGGAAAAGAATGTCAACTATTACAAACGAATAAGAACAGACAAAACATTAAATACTTAAATAATAGGAGTTGGGAAAACTATCTGAAAGATAGAAGTTAAACTCTGCTATTGGTAGTCTGGCTTTCTACTAGAGATCCATGGACTTTCCGTACCCACCTCGCGATGACTTTGGCTTTTTCAATACGTTTAACCGTATGAAAGTATTTTACACCACTTAACTTAAATCTTTTCTTAATTCTGTAAAAAATATGCATTAAATCAATATTTATTGCTTCTATAATGATTTTTAGCCTTCTATGCTTCTATATCTCTGTAAAAAACATATTGGTCTTTGCCTTTTTGTTTGGCAGCATACATGGCAGCATCTGCATGTTTTAGTAAAGTATTTTTATCTCTACCATCTTCTGGATAATTAGCAACTCCTATACTTGCAGTGGTACGGAAAGCATGAGGATCAATAGATAGGGGTTGCGCTATGCTTTTTAGTAAGTCCTCAAGTATAGTCTTTAGGTTTTGAATTTTTTCTTCTTCTTCAATAATAACGACAAACTCATCTCCTCCTATACGTGCAGTGAAATTTTCTTCTCCCACAATTTTAGCAATACGTTTAGAAACACAGATGAGTAAGGCATCGCCAATGTCATGGCCTAAAGTGTCATTGATAACTTTAAAACCATCTAAGTCTATAAAGAAAACAGAAAATTTTTCTAAAGGTTTATTGCTGGCATTGGAGATCAATATTTTACTATAACGTTCAAACTCTGTTCTATTGGCTAGGTTGGTCAAAATGTCATGATAGGCTAAATGATACACATTTCGTCTGTGTCTTAGTACATTGAAGTACATAAAAATAAGTACCAATAAAATGATAAAGGTAAAAAGAAAGAAGAAGTGCCCTAATGCACTCTCCTTCTTTTGACTTTCAAGATACTCTTGGTCTAACAGTGTCTTCAACTCTTCAATACTTTGATCTAAGTTTAAATTATCATTCAAGACAAGGACTTCGCGAAGTTGTCGTATGGCACCTGCAAATGACTTGGTTTGCACATAGAAATAATATATATTTTCATCAAGATCAACATGTAGTTTTAAACTTCTCAAATCTGCTTTAAATGGACGGGTATCAAGCTTAGAGTCTAAAAATATTTCTCCTACTTTAAAGAGTATATCTCTTAATAAGTTTTCTAACTGTATATTTTCATAACTGCTACTTTCGATACTTTTTTGTAATGAATAGAGTGCATATACTGAATGTGATATGCTTTCATTAAGCATAATAAACTGTTCAATAAGTTTTCTTTTTTTATGATATTGTTTTTCTATCTCTGTAAGTTTTTGCCCTATTATCTCTCCAAAAGTATCTGTAAGTTCATCTTTTTGAAGTAAATCTAATTCGCGATCAAATTTTCTTGATAGTTGACTTACCTCTTCTTGTTTGAGGTAAGCATAAGAGCGTAGCAGTGTATTATCATAATCTTGATTATAACTATAGAGTTTTACAACAGAGTTTTTATAATCATAATACTTTTTAATTTTTACATCTAAATTTTGGAAATAAACAAAAAGAAAGAGAACGAGGAGAACAAAAAAGAGTAAGAGTATAACCACCGCGTCCATACGGATTCTTTTCTTATTATGCGGAGGCATCAAAATCCTCCCCAAAGGTTACGCTGTACTTCTTGTATAAAAACCCAAGTTTTGATACAAAAGTACGACCTTTTCATAACATCAAGCCTTTATCTTTAAAGTTCTATACATGTCCCGACCCCAGAACTTGTTAAAATTTCTAAAAGTAAGGAGTGTTCTACCCTACCATCAATGATGTGTGCTTTTTTGACACCCCCACGTAATGCTTCTATACACGCATCTACCTTAGGTACCATACCACCTTGAATGGTACCATCCGCTTTAAGTGCTTCTGTTTTTTCAATGCTAAGATTGGTAATGAGGTTCATCTCTTTATCTAAAACACCTGGCGTGTCTGTTAAGAAGAGTACTTTTCGGGCTTGCATCGCCACGGCTATTTTAGACGCTGCCAAGTCCGCATTAATGTTAAAACCAGGGTGCCCCATGGTTGAAGAACCAGCAATTGGTGCGATGACAGGCACGGCACCATCTTCAATGATGTTATTGACAATTTCAGGATTAACCGTTTCAATTTGCCCTGTGTAACCAAAGTTCTTAAAGTCTTTCGGTTTACCTCTTAAGAAGCCACCATCTTTTCCAGAGATACCAATGGCTTTAGAGCCATGGTTGTCAAGTAAAGAGACAATCTCTTTATTGATTTGTCCGGAGAGAACCATCTCGGCAATACGCATCACCTCTTTTGTGGTCACACGTTGTCCATCCACAAACTTTGTCTCTACGCCTAACTCAGTCAGTAAGTCAGTAATACTTTTACCCCCACCATGCACCACAATAGGTTTCATACCTACAAGGTGTAACAGTACAATGTCTTGTGCAAATTGCTCTTTGAGCGTATCTGAGGTTTGTGCTGATCCTCCATACTTAATGACTATCTTTTCATTGGAAAAACGTTTAATGTATGGCAGCGCATCAAGCAGCGTCTTTACGACTTCTATATTATCTCTCACTTTGGACCCTCTTTATAATTAATATCTATTATTCTTATTATAAAACAAATTTATGAATTTAGCTTTAAAATACCTTAACATATGCGTCTATAGCGTCAAAAACCGAGTCATTTATCTCTAATTCCAACTTCATGACAGCAAGAGGCAAGTCAAAGTCTTGCATTTTCACTAAATCTTTTTCTGT
>WTAE01000100.1 GCA_013139765.1 Sulfurovum sp. | reverse complement strand
GTAGGGTTGGCTTCAGCCGACCACATATATTTTTGGTCGGCTAAAGCCAACCCTACACATAATCTTCGGCATCAAAACATTCAATGCCACGTTTTTTTGCCTCTTTTGCCATGAGCCCTGCTTCTTTATCTGAGAGTAAATTTTTCTCTTCATCATAGAGTCTTGCAGAACAAACCCCACAAGAGGGACTTCTGTCTTTACCTATAAAAATGTCTATCTGAGGATGTTCGTTAAAAAAGTGTATCGCATATTGGTTAATGGGAGAAGAGAGGTCTGCTGCATTGTCATTGGAGATGGCTTTGTCACCCTCTTTGGTACGTATTAAATCCATGGTAGGTCTAGGAGAACCAAAGGCAAAGTCTTCAGGACAAAAAGGAATGAGCTTATGATCTTTGAGTTTGTCTAAAAGAATTTCATTTTTATTGTCGCTTGCGTCATAACGACATTTCTCACCCAAAAGGCACGCAGATATAGCTATGGTTTTCATTTACACCATAAACAGAAGTACATAAACCCAAATCCCTGTCACTGCTGTGAGGATGATCCAGATAAAAGCACGTCTTCCTGCTTTCCTATGTGTGAGAGAGTAGCTACCCGGTAAGTTACCAGCTTTACTTTGTTTGCGTGCAGTCACCAAAGTAACTGTCCAGATAATAAAACCAATCACCGCAACAGCAATATGAAAAATAAGTACATAAAATGCGTAGTTATGTGAGACTGAAGAGCCTTCAACAAAACCTTCATAGCCGCCACCAGCACGTACGCCATATTCAAAATACCCCACCACAATAACGGCTACCACATAAATGATGCTTTGAATGAGTGCATGTAGTCTATAGTTTTTCTTTTTTGCAAAAGAGATGGCAATGAGTACGAGAAGTGGTAAAAGTGCTACCATAATCATGACAAAATCCATAAAGAATGGTGCGCGTGTGCCTAAAAACCCTGCTTCAAACATATAATCCATAATATTTCCTTTTTTCTATTGCTGTAGAGTATCAAATTACTCTTAACAAATCACCACTGATTTTACTTCTGTAAACTCTTCTAACGCCCATTTTGGACCTTCACGTCCTACCCCAGAAAGTTTAGAACCTCCATACGGTTGCACATCAAAACGCAAGGTTGGAATGTCATTGATAATAACACCTCCACATTCTGCATCTTCTATAAACGCTTGAGTCATTTTTAAGTCATTTGTAAAAATTGAAAACTGTAATCCATAAGGAGAGTCATTCATTTTTTCGATGGCTTTATCATAGTTTGGTACTTCAACCAAAGAGACAATAGGTGCAAATACTTCTTCACAAATGATTTTCATTTCATCGGTTACATCTGCCATCACTGTAGGTGGGAAAATACCATTTTCTTCTTTCCCTCCAGCAATAACCTTTGCCCCTTCATTTTGCGCTGAAGCGATCCATGTTTTTGTTCTGTTTAAAGATTCATCATCAATGAGTGGGCCCATAAATGTCTCTTCATCGTAGGGTGAACCTACTTTTAACTTGTTGGTTTCTCTTGCCATGTACTCTGAAAATTCTTCATACACTTTTTCATTGACGTAAATACGTTGCAAAGAAATACACACTTGACCTGAGTTATAAAAGGCACCAAAAGCACAACGCGCAGCTGCAAGTCTTAGGTCGGCACTTGTGTCTATGTACGTTGCAGCATTGCCACCCAGTTCCAAAGATACTTTTTTAATGCCTGCTTGTTTCGTAATGATGTTTCCTACAGGCACAGAACCTGTAAATGAAATGACACGAGGAATGTCTGAGCTTACTAAAGCAGAACCAACCTCAGCATCACCGTAAATCAAAGAAATGGCATCTGTAATGGCATGTTTAGAGTCTACAAAGAGTTTCACAAACATGTATGCAGTTGCTGGTGCTTCTGGTGTGGGTTTAAGTACCACAGAGTTTCCAGCACCAAGGGCTGGGGCAATTTTGTGGGCTACAAGATTTAAAGGAAAGTTAAATGGAGTAATACACGCAACCACACCTACAGGTTCACGCGTATAATACGCCAATGTTTTTTTACCTGAAGGCATGATGTCTGTTGGCAGTGTTTCGCCTGAAAGGTTTGCAAGTTCCATGACCGTAATTTTCAAAGTCTCTATACAACGTTCTACTTCGATACGTGCAAACTTGATGGGCTTAGCCACCTCTTTTGCCAACATTAACGCAAAGTTTTCTTTCTCTTCATCTAAACGTTTTGCCACATCTTCTAGCCATAATATACGCTGTGACAGTGTTGACTTTTTAGCGGATTTAGCGGCAAATCTTGCCATAATAAGTGCTTTTTCAACATCTTCAACACTACACACAGGTGCCGTACTCACTACCGCGCCATCATAAGGGCTTTTACGCTCTTGTACTTCTTCTCTACTCTCTTCGTTTGAGCCTAAAAAAACCTTGGCATGCACTACAGCACTTTTATCTTCAAATATTCCAAACATATCTACCCTTAACTATTCTAAAATTATTGTAGATTATAGCAAAAAAAAGGTGTAGGGATGATTGGAAATAGCGGAGTTAGGCAGAGGGTGTAATTATATGGTTGGGGACCATACTTCCTCTGTAGCATCTACTTGACCTACTTCACTATTCTGTGCTTCTTGCTCTGCTTCATACGCCATTATTTGTGCACGTACTTCGTTGATTTGTTCTGGGCTAACATTATCTTCACTCGACCAAGCGACTTCAATATCGCCCCCATACTCAGCACCTATTATTTCTATTTTTTCGGCATATTCGTTAACGTCTAAACAGACCACTCTGTTCTCAAGGTCTTCTTCTTTCATGGTATCTTCAAGTTCAATGTACCAACGCCCTAAAGCATTTGACTTAATGATAGATTCTATGACGATCATTATACACCCCCATGGAAATCTTTCTTTTTAAGATCTCCATTGTATTTGATGTCACGAATGTCAATGTTTTCATTGACTAAAACTTCTGGCACCATGTCTGAAGCTTCCAACTCTTTAATGGCATCATCTAACTCTTCTTGATAAGTTTGCATCATGTCTGCTGTGAGTACCCCTGGCGTGGTTTGAATGGCAACAAGTTTTTTAATCTCTTCTTCTACGCCTGTGCCCTCTACGGTGACAATCATTTTCCCTTTTTCTTTGTCACCAAAATGGTATTCACAGACACCTGAAGCCTCTAAGTCTTCTTTTAGTTTGTCATAATTCTCTGGTTTTACTTGTACTACGATACTTGATATATTCATTTTATTTTCCTTGTTACGGTATTTTCCACATATTCACGGTGCTGTCATCGCTGGCAGAAAACAGTGTCTGCTCATCTTTAAAGATGAGTGTGTTGAGTCTACTTTTTTGTCCTTTGAGCAATGCAATCTGACGCTTACTTTCTGTCTCATAGATCCAAATGTTGTTTGCTTCATCCATAGGAAAAGCAACCCTTTTAGCTGTTGGACTCAATGCCGTAGCATAAATGAGAAACGCTGCTGACATGTAAGTTCCTTGATTTGAACCAAGGTCATATATCGCAGCACGTCTGTCATTTCCTGCCGCAGAGACAAAATCATTTTTAAAGTCTACTTTATACACATTGTCAACATTTTGACCTTGCAGTACTTTCAACTCTTTTCCTGTGCTTGTGTCGATAATATTGAGTATACCACTCTCACAAGCGAAAACGGCTTGACTTCTGTCAAGACTGAGTGCAAAATCTGAAAATTTTGACTCAGAAAGTTGTACGCTAAAAATCATCTTCTTTTTTTCTAAGTCAAACAGCAAAGCTTCATTGGACAAAAGTCCTAAGAGAATGTGATTTTTATTGGTAAATCTCACTTTGATGGCAGAGAGTTTGTCTTTGGCTGAGAGTAGCTGTGTGCGTGTTCCGTTTTCATAAAGCCATACATTGGCATAGCCCCCTTTTCCACTGTCACTTAAAAGAATGAAGCGCCCCTTAAGTACATCGACAGAGTAGACACGTGCAGGCATTAAGTCTCCCATAAAATCTTTGACATCAGGCAGCACAATACGCTGGGTAAACACTTGCTTTTCGTAGTCATACACATCAACCCTACCCTGGTCTGTGGCGATGACTAAAGTGTTGTTGTCTAAAACCATGTCTTTGACTGTGGCATTCACTTCAATGCTTAACACAGGAGAGAGTGTGGGGGCTCCATAAAGTGTTAAGGGGAGTGAAGAAGTGAATACAAAAGCCTGTAGTAAAAAGCCTAAAAGACTTTTTCTCATGCAGCAATCTTTGTGGCTACTGTCTCTGCAAAATCCAAAACCAAATGTGCAATTTCCTCATCTTCTAACTTTGTTTGTATGCCGTAGAG
>WTAE01000026.1 GCA_013139765.1 Sulfurovum sp. | reverse complement strand
TCATCTGCGGGATTTGTGAAAGGATGTGTAGCATCTGTGTTGACTGCAATAAGAGCACCAGAGGTACTATTGACTGATTTCCCATAACGTGACACAGCACGTAGTTCAAGTAAACCACCCGGTATTAATCCCATACGATCAAAGTCAATACTTATATTATAATTGATAGTTCCACCATACTCAGAAGCTGTATCTACTCCACCGTCAACAACACCTTGGTAATACTGGTTAAAGTCGATATCGAAAGCAAAGCCCTTTTCTGCCCACTCCGAACGCTTTCCACCAAGCTCACCAAAAAGGTGTGAACGTGAGGACAAATCACCTGAATAATCAGCTAACGGTAAAATACCTTTTGGTTTTTCCGTAACTTCTTCTGCTGATGACATAACCGTCAACATACATAGTGCAGCAAGACTATAGATTGTATTTTTTAAAAGATTCATTTTCATTTCTTACCCCTTTATTCTTAAGCTTATAGTTTAACATAAGTTTATTTGTAATGATAGAAAGTAAGTCAATAGTATCGGTTCTGTATAGTGTCATTTTATGTAAAATAAATTAAATGTAGTAACCTAAGACGTGACCCAAACAATAATACAAGTCTTGAAGTGCCGTGTAGGCTTTAAAGTAGGTGGTGGGTCCTCGGGGACTCGAACCCCGGACTCATGATTTTGTCAATACTATTCAATTATCTTCAAGACTCCCCAGTATAAGGTTCATAAAGCACTATTAATATTTTATACTTTTATCATGTTTATATATTTTTCCACAAGTTTAGGTACAATTGTGGAAACTTTTTGTGGAAACTTTTTATACAAGGACAAATATGGCATTTCGAAAAATAAAAGCAAAGAAATATAATGGTGTAACCGAATATTATAATCCAAAGTCTACGGATAAAGAGACACGTGCACTTTATATAAGCTACCGAGATGAATATAGTCAAGCTGTAAAGAAGAAACTGCATACACTTGATAAGAATGAAGCATTGGTTGAACTTAATAGCATGAAAGCAAATGTTACGAAATTAAAACGTCAATTTGAGTCAGGTCACAGAGAGATTCAAAGATCTAAGAATATGAAGAGACTTACACTACAGCAACTTGCAATCTTATACTATGACAGTAGACAAACAAAAGAAAATCATAATGATAAACTTAAATTTGCTAAAAGAGTTATTCCAATTCTTGGTACAAAGCTAGCATCTAAAATTAATCATGATGATATACAACAATTACAAAATAAACTGATTGCCATGAAGTATGCACCTAAAACAGTCAATGAGACAATTAATGCATTACGCGCACTTTATAACACTGCAATAAGAAAAAAATGGGTGGATCACAATCCTGTAGATAGATATGAAATTCCAAAGATCGATGAAGAACATGAACCCGGTATTGTGTTAAGCGATGATCAACTAAAAATCATGTTTGATGCTTTTAGTCATGGAGTTCCTGACCTGGAAATATCTCCAAAACCTAAATTATTTTTTTTAGCTAAACTTTTATATCATACTGGTGCACGCCCAGATGCCATAATAAATATTCAAGTGCAACACTGTGACTTTAATCAGAATAAAATTCATTTAAAAGCTATGAAAAAAGGTAAAAGTTACCAACAACAAGTAAATACAGAAATAATGAAATTGATATCCGACTGGATAGTAAAGCATGAGTTAAAATATGGAGACTACCTATTTTATCCCATTCAAACCTTTCAACGAACCAATAACCCTTTAAGTAAAAAGAAGTCAGTAAACTATTCTGGAATAAGACGCGCGGGACAACGAGTTTTTGATAAACTATTCAATGTAGGTATACCAACCAATGCTGTTATGGATAGAGTTTCATTTTATTCGCTAAGAAGAACAAGTGGCACTAAAATTTATCAAGCAAAAGGCATTATGCATGCTATGCTTTTTCTTAATCATACGAATGTCACAACAACTCAAAAATATCTTAATGTTAAAGGGGATCTAGCTGATATAGTAGATGTATTATAAAAGTAAATCATCTCATCTCTGCTATGAGTTAGCAGAAATTGATAACTTACATAATTTGGGGTATAGTCTGATCACTTAGATTCCCCATTTCCTCAGCAACTAACTGTCCAATAGCATCCCTACCCTAAAAATATTGTCTAACTACACATGTAGTTAGACTCCTATAAAAGACTAAATCTTTTGATCTTGTTTCCACTCATACTCATCATCTTCATCATAAGATTCTGAAATAGATCCAAGTCTGATTAAGTCTGTTTTATAACCTGATTCAGTCTCAGGTTCATTTATATCAGGGAAATATTGATTCAATAATATATCGTACGTAGCAAGCTGTCCATTTTCTTTCAAGGTTAGTATGCTTTGATGAATACTTTCCTTCCATTCTTCTAATTCAGATATTTTAAAAATATCCACGTCTATCTGTTCTTTAAGTTCCCATATTTCATCAGATAACATATGCATAAAATTTTCATCTTCGTTCTTGTTTTCTATAGACTCAGCTATATTCTGCTCTAAAAGTTTTTCTATAGATTCTAAATGTAATTCATATTCTACATCCTTATTTTCATAATCCACTAAATCTGATATCAAATTAAAATTTTTCATTTTCTGCTCATAAATTTCTGACTTTAATTCATTAATTTCTTTCTGCATTTGAGCCTTCTCTTGGGCCACTTGACGATACTGCCTATGATCTAATCTCTCTCGTTTTGTCTTTTTTTTACTTATACCTCGCTCCATTTTAAGAACTTCTGCAGTCAAGGTTTGAAGCTCCGCCATTTTATTTTTACCAAAATCTCTTTTTTTAAACCTATATATACCCCGTTCATCCAACATAAACAATAAAACATGTCCATGGTAATTATATATTTTTTCACCACTCTCAAGATCAATATGCCCTTCATCTCTATGTATAGAGTTATGGATAGATCTCCAGCCATATTTCTCCTCTAACACTTCAGTCAATTCTTTCAAATCATCAAGTTTATGATTTTCATTTAAATTAATTACAGCTTCCCATAGAAACTTTTCTTCATTTGTTTGTATTTTCTGCTTCGTACGAGAAGTATAATTAAATATAGCCTCTTTAAGTAAACTAAGATAATACGCATAAGCTTCCTCCATACTCCTATTACTATCATTTCTATCCGATGTTGAAATGACATATGTTACTATCGCTGCTCGTAGGTTATGAAGTAACGCAAATATTGTTGTCTTTTGTATATTTATTGATGATTTAGCCATTAAATTTCTTTATTTTTTGATTATTATCTGAGATGCAATAGTTTTCACCATTACATCCATTTAGTTTTTAAACTGAATCAAATAAATCTGGATCAGTACGATCATTCAATCTATTGATAAGTTCAGATAGCTTACGTTTTTTTGTATCAAGCTTGATCTCTATAGTAGAAATTTCTTTGTCAAGTTTTGTGATTTGACGCATTACCCTTAACTTTTCCTTTGCTTCTATAAGGATTTTCTGCTGTTTAACATTTAGTGCCATAATAAATACCTCCTAATCTTCTAGAAATCTTAGGATTTCACTAGTCATGAACATGACCTGGCCACCAACTTTTTTTGACTTGATTTGACCTGATTTTCTCAATCGGTCTAAAGTGCTTTCTGAAATTTGAAGAAGCCTTGCAGCATCCTTCTTCTTGTTTAGTAAATTTTGCATCGTACTTTCCTTTAGCTGTTTAAGATAAAAATATTTTCATCCTTTCATAAAGAATCAACATCAATAGACCAATGTTATTCTCACTGCATTGTCACAAGATAAAGCAAAATGAAGATACAATCTAGGTGCTTAGTCTGGATTGGGCTTCTTGCTCTATCTCCCCCTCAACCTCTTGGTGTGGGTGGTCTAATTTTATCTGGATACAAACGAATTAGATTCAAAAATCACTAAAAAACAGTAATAGTTTCTATTTATCAAAAAAATATTAAATAATTTTTTGAATAGCCTCTATATCACAATATATGGATTGATTTGTTTTAACTTAGCATATGGTAGGACACTTCAATATCTACATTTATCCATCTTAACTTGATATCAAAAATACACATGCTATTCTAAAGGGAGGTGTCAAGTGCGTTAGTGATTAGTATTGGCGATATTATTATTTCATATTGGGATAATTATGAAGAAAAAGCTAAAGAACTTTTTGAATATAGAATCAAGTCATCATTATTGCCAGAGATGTTTTCAGTGGCCAATAAAACTAAATTTATTGAAGCATTAAGTGAGAAAGCACACTATCTAATTTGAGAGAGAGGATACTCTGCATTTAACTAAGGATGTAGTAGTGCGCATTACTATACCCCCCCCCTAAAATATAAATCGATTTTCCATTAAGTTAAAATATTTTTATATATATCAACAACAAACCCAAAGTAATCAGATAGCTTGAGTGATCCCATATAGTGATTAATCTAAATATTCGACCTAATAGTAAATTCGGGAGCTTCTATTTTTTTCGGTTAAGCATTATCCTTAGCATCAGAGTGAAAATACTCTTGTGGAATAATCTTTTTATGTTTGCTGAGTAAGTCCATGACTTCTCTTCCCTCTTTACTTATTGGGTCATACTTCCCACCCTTCATTTGTCGTTGGACTAGGTACTTCTTTAGTGTATCTATATCACCAAGTATCTTTTCAATATTTTTTGGAATTAAAAGTGTCGTAGACGCATTATTTTTAAGTACCTCTGTCTCATATATCCTTATCCCGAATATGTCATAATCAGGTATATACAATACATCTTGTTTGGCACTTTTTATTAGTTTGCCAAATAAAGCATTTCGGTACACAAAGAGGCAGTTATCGGGAATCATAAAATGTTCTTTAAGTCGTGTGGCATAAGTGAGGGTTTCAAAGTTCTCAACACCGACAATAACTACATCACTTGGAAGCGTAACAGTAAGCCGTTCATGAAGAAAAGTAACAACACCCTCTTCTGTTTGTGTTGAAGTATATTTGGTTAAAGATATGCTCTGTTCGCTCCACACAAATAAACCCTTTTGGGGTGCTATCTTTTTTGCCTTATCATCACCATAGTCCACAATAAGCTCTGCTCTGCTATCTGCATTGAGAAACAAAGAGGGATTGCCCTTATAGTGTGTCTCTGTGTAGGAGTCAAAGAACTGACCCTTAGAGACCGTACCTCTTCTTCCTTTTCTTTCAATAGAAATTACCCCCAAAGACTTTAGTTTGGATACAATCTCACTGTTTTTAGAGAACTTAGAAGAAGAGACTGTCTCCTCTTCCATGAGCTTCAATAGGGCTTTAGCTATCGGTATGGACTGTTTCATTAACTAGCTCTTCCTTCATCTTTAATGGTACTTTTCTTCTAAGGTATTCTATAACCTCAGATTGAGTCTCACTCACCTCTTTGAAGAAGTATGCTTTACCAAAGTATTTTGCCATTGCATTATTGGGCTGTACAGCAACCAAGTAAGCACCCTTACTATTAACATAATTAAGTATCTTCTGCACATTATCATTATGTAGCTTGCCAATTTCATCAAGAAGAAGTAGAGGTATCTGTTTATCTTTTGAACCACCCAAGGCAATAGAGAATAGTGATGCTGTGATTGCAACCTTTATGAGTACTCTTGTTCCATCACTTCCTTTTCCTAGTGCTCCATTTTCCCAAACAGCAACATTTCCCTTTTCTTCAATTTTTCCTTGTAGGTCAAAAAGGCTACCGACTGAAATAATTTTTTCTTTACCTGAAAGTCCATCAAGTTTTTCCACGAAGTCACTAAGTAGTTCTAATATCTTGTCTCTATGCACATTGCTGTTCTCTGTTGAGAATAAGTTTTGTTGCATATTGTCTGAATGAAGCTTCCAATACTCACTTAACACTTTCATGGATTGATTTATCCCACTATGTTTTTCTACTTCTCTCATTTGAATACTTTTAATGAGCTTTGTCATACCTATATCTTCTAGGTCTTTGTTAATCTTGCTAATAGCACTCTTAACCTCTCCGTAAGCACCCTGTAGTATGCTATGATTATCCGAAACTGCATTGATTGATAGGTTGATACCCTGAAAAGCTTTATCAGAAAATACACCCATTTCGTCTGCATTGTCGGCATCTACAATTTTCTGCGCATTATCGAAAGGACTTGAAGAGAATAGGAGTACCCCTTTTGCTACAAATGTACCCCATTTTCTTGACATGATCAGTGTAAGCTTCGCTTCCTCTTCTGATAGTCTCAATGAAGATGAAGTGATACCGTCAATTAGTGTGTCTGCATCCTCTTCAAAGTTTGCCTCCAACTTCTCTGCTTCTGTCTTCCGGGAGAGAGAAAGAACGCCCTCTAAGATGGCTTCATATTGTTCGCGATAGTCGTTGAGTCTGCCACTGTTCTTTTTGAGAAGCTTGCCTTTTTCTTCTAATTCACGTAGCTCTTTGTCTAGTGTGTTCTTTTCACTCTCCAAGGCTTGAAGCTTTGTGTTTATTTCGCCTTCAAGCTTTCTAAAGCTTTCTCTCTTTTGAGACAGCTCAACATCGAGACCTTTATAGAGTGCCCACTCGTCAACTAGGAAAGTCTCATATTCAGTAATAGTCTTTTTCCACTGTTCGATTGCTTGCATTTTTTTCTGATAGAGTTCAATATCCTTGGTGTACTTTTCAATTTCATTGACATCAACACCCTCTGTACCACTTAGAAGGTGTGTATAGGTTTCTTCCTCTAAGACTACATCTTTTTCATACTTATCTTTAGACTCTTTGTTTCTTGTCTCGCATAAGCTATTGACAGTATTAAGACTTGCCTTCTCATCGTAAAGGTTACTCTTAATACTTTCTTCTGCACGACTAAGAGCATATTTGGTTCTTGTAATTTCTGCCGTTAGTTTTGAAGAAGTGGTGCTGTAATCTAAGATTTTTGCATCTAAAGTCTTATTGAGAATGTCCTGCTTGTTCTTCCATACTTTTTCAGTAGAGACTAGCTCTTCTTTGATTGTTACAATGCTCTCAGAGTGTTTTTTTTTGGAAGCATCAATCTCTTCTTTTTTCAACTTTACAACTTGCCACTTCTTTCGGTACTCAGAGAAATAGCTTGTACGCCCTTTTTCTAATGTCTCGTATGCAGTCTTGAGCCCGTCTCTCACATCTTTACGTTGATTCTCTATAGTCTTCTTTTTTTGATAGAGTGTTTCTCCTGAATCAATAAGCTCTGTGTCTTCTGAAAGGCTAAAATCAAATATCTGTCTGCCACTGCTTTCGGGGGTGAGAATAAAGTCGCTTGACTTCAATACTTCCATCTTCAATATACTTGTATATTTTTTAATATCTAGTTTGGCTGAGATAATCTTTGAGTAGAGAGTATCACTTGAAAGATGTAGTTCATTTAATGATTGAAGCTCATCATCGAGAGCCTTAAATGCCTTATCTGATGAGAGTCTAAGTTCTTCTTTCGCTTTCCCTTGATTTTCTTCAAAAGCTTCTGATGATTTCATAAGCTGCTCTTCGTTGATTTTGGCTTGGCTTAGGTCGGCATCGAGAAGCACAATGTCATACTCATGCTCCTTGATAACTTTGATGCGACTTTCATCTGAGAAAACCTCCAATTCTAGCTTCTTTTTTTCAATAGAAAACTCGCCTAGTGCCTTGTTTGTCTCAAAAAGTTCGCTATACATGGCATCTGTTGAGAACTCTTTTGTTGCTTTTTCTATCTGCTCTGATAAACTGTTCGTCTCTGCCAATTTTTTTGCTAGAATTTCTGCTGTTTGTTCGGAAAGGAATGTATTGTTGGCTAAGACTGTAGCGTTATAATTAAGCTCCAACTCCTCCAATTTAAGACGATGAATCTCTACTATACTTTTACTACTCTCTTCTAGTGTTGCCAAAATACTTTTTGCTTTTCGTAGTTCACTTTTGTATATCTCTAGCTTGGGAAGCTCATTTATCATAACAAACAACTCTTTGTCTTTATTATACTTGTTATTTTTATCAAGAAGTGTTTTTACCCGATAAGCTAAAGTTGATATTTCCTGCGAAGCATCTTTCTTTTCTTTTCCATAGTCAGATTTAGACTCAGGATACCTATGCTCTAAAAAGATATTTTGTTCATTCTTCTTTTCATCAAGAGAGATACCTAGCCCATGTAAAATCTCTATGTACCATTCCCACTCTCTAATGATTTTTTGAAGTGTGGTTATCCTTCGTGCTTTTTGTATTGATATTTCCCCTAGACCTACCCTTAGTGAGTCGATTGAATGGTAGTTCTTTTTCCACTCCATGATTGCTGAGTAATCAGATTGAAAAATGGAAATAACATCGCTGTACCTATCAAGACTAATCCCTCCACCGTCCATTCCTTCTTTTGAGTAAGCATATTCCAAAAGAATATTTTTAATAGAGGTGGAGTCGATGGCAATATTGCGGAAAGAAGCATAGAGCAGATTGGCATACGTTTTGTAGTTTGCAACATGAGAAAACATATAGATTTTATCTTCTCTACTACTGTCACCATAAAGAACCTTTAGGTACTTGGAAATAGGAACAACTGTTGAAGATATGCTTACCTCATCAATGTAGTTTAGTACAGCTTCTCTTGTGTCTCTATTAAATATATCAGAAACGCTATAGCTATCCTTTTCTAAGGCAATAAAATGTAATTCAAGCTTATCTATACCTTCTTTTGCATACACAGCAACTAAAACATTATGCTCTTCTTTCTCATACTCATAGACAATAAAACTATTATTCATGGAGAAAAAATAATCATAAAAACTTTTAGACTGATTTTTATCCTGTTTGAAAAGATGCTGCTTACCCGTAGAGAAGAATGTAAGAAGAGAGAGAGTAGTTGTCTTTCCTACTCCGTTTGTTCCTATAAGCATAGTATTGGTAGACAGTCTCACCTCTTCATTTCTAAACAACTGAGAGTTAAACATATACATTGCTTTGAGTGTGTTTGGTGCAACAGGAGTATTAACTATTGACATTCTCATTCTCCTCATCTTCTTCTGTAACTTCAATCTCTTTTTGCATTTCGTCTTTAACCTCTTCTATGTTATCTATTTCAATAAGCGATAAAAAGTTTATCAAGCGACTAAATGAGTTTAGGACTATGTATTGCTCCTTCGCTGTATCAGTACAGTATACATAACCATTAGATACAAACAAACGTACCTCTTTTGCTATCTCGGCTCGTATACTGTCCTTGTTATTCTTTTTATATCTGCTGCTTAAAGAAATATTCTCCAACACGCTCTGCTCAATCTCAGAAAGTGTAAATACTGTACCCACATGAACATAGTGTAATACTCTAGTGAGAACAATATGAAAATCAATAAACGGCAAATAGGCTTTGAGCTTCTTTTCTCTTTCGGTACTGTCCGTATCAGTTTCATTCAAATCACTAAAGCTGTAGTAATCATCTTCACCCACAAGACCGAATCCTAACTCTGAAAACATTTTGATTAGACCACTCTCATATTTTTTGCATCGCTGATAAAGTGTATGATGTCTCACTTCAGGGTGATTACCACACAAAAAGCCACCCTTTCTCAAATAGTCAAATATCTCATCAGTTCCACTTGGTATGTCTATATCAAGTTTCATACTCTCTCCTCACTTCTTTTCTTATTCTTTATCTTCAACAGGGAAAATCTTTTGTCTACTGTGTCCTCTAGCTCTGTAGAAGATGTGACGTTCATATCATTGTGATACTCACCAAGCACCTCTAAATAAACATCTACGATGCTGTCTTCCCGCATATTCTTGAAGTCAATGTTTTCAATAAAGGATAAGAGTGTCTTATCTTGCAAGAGATAGGCTTCATAAATATCAGACGGGTCTATATAGTCATTATGCTCTACACGCTTTTCTTTGGGTTTTGATTTGGCTTCTTGGCGTTGTTTCTTTTTGAGCTTAATGCTCTCATCTTTCTTTTGACTCAACTCCAAGATGCGTTCTGGATACTCTTCACCCCATGCGTATCTACTATCAAGATGTGTTTTTATCTCCACTTTTATCGTAGATGGGATATGGTCCGAAAGCTCTTCATAGTTTGTCTCTGCATAGAACCGTCCTTTTTCTAAAAGAAAATCAATGGTCTTTAGCTTTTCAAGGGTTTTATTCTTCTCGATAGCCATGCCTACTATTCTTAACAATTCACCTATATTGTGCATTTCGCTAGACAATGTACTTCTGACATTCAGAATGGTGTACTTAACCTCTACAATCTTCTTTCGCAAGGTTTCATTCACAAGACTTCCAAAGGTGCTCCTATGTGTTTCTATGAAAGAAGATACAATTTCTATTTCATTAGAGAGTCGCCCTGTCTGATTGAGTAGATGCTGTAGATATCCAACCTTTTCAATATGCTCCGAACTTCCACCATAGTCACTCTCTCTTTTCTTTGTGACCAACTTTGTATTCTCTTCAAGTAATAGAATAATATTGTTAAAATTTTTAATGATAGCTGTAATACGGGAGTCTTTTTTGAGTTTAAAATAAATCTTCATTTCAAACTCAATTTGAGACAGGTGTTCCCCTACTCTACCCAAGTCAATATTCTCATTTGTTCCCCTAAGGGTTTCAAATGCTTTTTCTATGTCATGATTAAGCCAAATATTATCATCGCTATCCCGTATGAATAGATTGGCATTTTCGGAGAGTAAGAGTTCTATCTCGTCCTTTTCTGTTTCACTAAAAGAATTGAATGGCTGAATAATCATTCTTCTACCAAATATCTTCTCGATAAGATTATTGTATTTACAAAGCTTGGTGACAGTGCCACCCATTACTGAACCCATTATGCTTTCCTTGTTATGTATAGGTAAATATATCTAAAGTATAGCAAAAAAACGACTTTATATTTATTTTTATTTGATTTAAGAAAAGGTAGTAGAAACAAGTATAACTTTCCGTCATCCTTCTGCAATTTCATAACCATAATCCTCTGTAGAACTAATGACATGACCTTCAAAACTGTAGATACCCCTCGATGATACAAGCTATGTCCGGAGTAATATCTCGATAGATACGTTGTATCTCTTGACCACGTTTACTTTTCAACGTAGCCCATTCTACATTCCATAATAAAATTCTCCATATGCCAGTATAGATGACCATAATAATCAAAATAAGTCATCTTCTTTTTATAAAAGTATTCTTCATGTCCAAAAATATCGATATGCTTTGCTAATTGTAAAAATAAATAATTATCTACTTTTTCCTGAATGATATACTCATGTATCCAAGTATCAGCATATGTTTTGGCAAATAGCCAAGGAGTATTTTTAATAAAATCAATTAAGTTATCCGATAGTTTCATAATTGTCCTCCTTTTATAAGGGTGTAGTAGTGCGCATTACTACACCCTTCTAATTATATTTACCTAATATAAGTTCAATATTTTTTATAGTAGTTAACCGTTAAGACCATCACACTATCCAAAGCTAAAACCGTTGAATACTTTTCAAGAATCTTAAATTTTAAATATAGTCTTTCAAATCCTCTACAATAGCATTTCTTATGCTCTCAGGCTCTAACACCTTAACATGTGGTATCCAATATTTCACAAAAGGAATAATCTCCATGTCATTGGTAATCTCTATACTCACATCCATACTTCCATCTTCATACACAGACTCAGTAATTTGCGATTTTGAAATAGGTTTACGCTTAAAGTATTTAGCGACTTCTTTTGAGATATTCAAAACAACTTTATAAGGTTCTGTACTCTGTGAAAACCAAATAGAAATGGAGTTCTCAAGAAGCCTATCAAGTTTAGTTGTACTTTCAAAAGTTTCATCTGATAGTTGAATATTTTTAATACTCTTGAGGTAGTATTTTTTGAGAATATCATTACGACTGTCAAGGGCTATAAGGTACCAGAAACCTTCATAGTTGGCTATCTTCAACGGTTTCAAATCCAACTCTTTTCTGTAGCCTTCAAAATCATAATCACATTTGATCTGTGTTTTGTTGCTAATAGCAATTTCAAGTTCTTGAACTTCTTTAAGTTTGTCACCGATGTCTTCCATGTCTAGCTTAGCATAAATAGGGTTTAAGGACTCGTTCTTAATCTTAGAAAGGAGTTTGTTCGCTTTTGTAGAGAATTGCCTTCCTGCCCCTTCCATGAGTTTTTCCATGATATCCAATACGACAGCTTCCTCAACAGAGCTACTTTTTTCCAATCTAAAGCCATCTTGCATCTTCCATTTCTTTTTGTCCTGATATACGGGGAAAGAAATAAGGCGTTTATTAAAGTCTCTCTGTATGGTTCTATCACTCACATTGAACTCTTCAGCAAGTGCTTTAACAGAAAGAGCTTCACCATCATTAAGTCGTGAGAGGATGCTCGTAAGCCTCGTTAAGATCGTATCGTAGTTATGTTTGTATGCCATAGTATTTCCTTGATGAGATAGTATATCATACTATTGACAGACTACTGTCTGCTTTTTTAGTTCTATGAAATTTATATATCCTCTAATCCTTTTAAGATATCAATACTCTCTTTCATAGATTCTTTTTGAATCAAGCCGTTTTCTCTCATCTCTTTAAAATTATCTTTAATCTCTTGAATATACTCATTAACACGATCATCATCTTTATCATCCATGGGTGATTTAGGCAAATACCCATAATCTACTTCTAAGTGTTCATCAATGAACTTCCATAAATTCTTTAATCTTTGAGTCATATAAAACCTTTTCTATTTCTATTCTTGAAAATTTGAATATATTTGCAACTATAGTGTTCCTGCTCTTAATTTATCAATGACAGCATCATAGTCAGCTTCAGTAGAGATACTATAAGTTCTCAAGTGCCAGCTATAATCTCCATTTTTGGGATCTGCACCATTATTCAGTAGATAAAGTGCAATATCATATTTATGTAATTTTAGGGCCATTAAAAAGATACTTTCTCTCATGCCTAACCCTGAATCTGCATTTACATTAGCACCATTATCTACTAGAACCTTTACACATTCAAGGCATCCCCAGTTTATAGCCTTTATGATCAATACATCACCCTCTTGGGTGCCAAGAGTCATCCCACGTAATGTTGCATCCTCCGGTGATTCTTTTATTGATTTTATAAATGCATTAAATTTTTCCGTATCAAGTAAGTAAACTAGTTCCGATACCTTTGAGCCCTCTCCCCTTTGTCTTGCTAATTCTATATGATCCATTGCATCTCCTTCTTTTTTATATGTAATAAATTTTCAAATCTCATCCCAATTCCCTCTCAAGAGAAAGTAATAGAGAAAAACTTAATTATCAATACGTCTGATATAAATACTTTTTCCACCATTGATTAATAATATTCGTATCAGAAGTAGAAATTTCACTATTATATTTACCAGACATTTCATTTATTTCAGATGCTGAAGCTTCAATTGTATATAACATTTTATCATCTCTAAATGCACCATATATGGTTGTGTACCTGTTCTTTATAGCTAAACCATACCCAGATATGCAATTATGCATATCTTGAGCCCACGTCCCTAATTCTTTACCAGTAAAAGGTAATCTAAATTCTATATTATCCATCGTTATGCAAGCCTTTTCAAAATTCTCTTCATATGAAAATTGTAATTTGATTAATTCTTCGTTCTCTTGCGCATTAGTACAACGAACTATTTCATCATGTATATTTTCTAATGTAAGCTTAACTTTTTCAAAATTTCTTTTAATAATCCTCTTATTCCCTGCTATTAAGGAGAGAGTATCTGACCAAAGATGCCATACACTATCTTGCTCAAGAAACATTTTAGCCAACTGATTTTCTCTATAGTGAATCTTTAAAAACTTGATGAACCAAATCTGGAAGTATATAAAAATACTAGAAGCGAATTTTCCGAAATAAGGCCACTCTCTACCATCTGTATCATATTCAAAGGAAAGTATTGCTAAATCCTCTGCCAAAAGTTTTGATGCAATATTTGGATCATCGAAGCATCGTGAAATAACAAATGCTGCCAGAGGATTAAAAGAATTAAGAGTTGGACTAAGTCTTAACTGGTGTGTATATTTTTTAAACAGTACTCTCTTAAGAGAACGTTCTTTTCTGTTATTAAGCAAATAATGTAACATCTCTACAACACCAATAGGGTTCTTAGGATTGATTAATGCTCGTAATTCTATTTTATTCCATAAGTAAAACTCACTATCTCTAAGATTTGGATGAAAATGAAATGGATATATTAGCTCTTGTTTTTTTAAAAAATCTTTATAATAAACTAGTTTATCATTCGTATCTTCAATGATAAACTTATGAATTTTTCTTTGCAGAACATCTTTCTCTTTGAAATGTTCTACGGGCAAATTAAAAAAGTATTTTTCCTCTAAAGAAGAAACTAATAGACTGGCAATAAACTCTTTTTTGTAAAGTAATTGTTCTCGCATAAAGTCTGCATCATAAGGGATATTAAGAAATGCATTGATAATATACCCATCATATACTTTTTTACATTCGTAATGTAGGGGAAGATTTTCATTTTGCTGTAAAATGAAATATCCTTTTTTAGCTTTTGAAGCATCTACAAAATGTATATTATCACATGCTTCACACTGATATATAGGTATTTCTATATTTGATGACAATACAACTTTCATAATGCCACATTTACAATCGTAAAAATGTGCTTGATAATTATTAGTCTCCTTCTTGGAAAAAAGGTTTGGACAATCCGACAAAGACTTACGCATATACCAACTGTTTTGTGTATCAATACTCACTTTCTCTCCTAGTATTTAACTCCTAGAAGTATAAAATACCTTATCGACATCTTTATGTCTGGTTTATTTTTAATTTTTATATTAGATCCTTTAATGCATTAAGTATAAGCTTTTTTAGTGCATTAAAATTCTTATTTTTTCCAAACTCATCATCTAGATAAAGTTTACGATTAATTTCTATCATGATTGATTTAACACGTTTATCTTTACCATAAAACTTGAGTGGTACCATAGTTCCTACAAATGGTTCATTTATAGCTACACTTAATCCTGCTTTCTCAAAGTAATCACGTAGCTTCTTCATTAGTTCATTAGGTGTATGAAAACTATCTGTTCCCAGACAAATATCTGGTCTTTTATCAGATTCATTATGTTGAGCTAAAAACTCATTAGGAAAGCTATGACAGTCAAGGATAAGTGCAGAACCCTGCACATATAACTCTTCCTCAACAAGTGTTTCAAGTTTTTTATGGTGTACATCATAGATAGTAGACTTAATGAATACTTTCTCCCTGCTGCTTACCTCTCTAAGTTTAGTACCATAGGAAGTACATGTATAGCAAACACCCATTCCTTTTTTAGCCATGGATTCATCTTTGTCCTGGCGGAATCGTTCTACAGCACAATAAAGTCTACTATAGGTAAATACTAACTTCTCAGCTTCATCAAAATTAAACAGTTCCTCCGTGTACCAGTCTGTCATTCTTTGAAATTCTTTCTCAAGAGACACCCCTTCTAAAACCTGAAATGTTTCTGGTACAAATGTTGAACCATGAGGTATATGTAAAATTAGTTTCTTCTTTTGACCAGTGTCTTGCAGAAGACACTTACTAGGCACTCTTGAAATGATTATTGGCATCGTTTGACTGTCTTCTTCGAGTTTGTACTTTTGATTATCTGGATGTGTACATCGTACTCCGAGACCAAGAGCAATTAATCGTGCTTTATACTTGCATCTACCGCACTCTTCCATTTGCATATTCTTTAGTTTACGGAGTTTCATAGTCGTTCTCCGTACTTATCAAATCCATATATATTGCCATCACAATGTCTGTAGTAGTAAAAACGAATCTCTCCAAATATTCCTAAATTTCCTTGGGTTCGGGCATGATGTTCTTTTATTAGCCCTTGCACCATATCAAGACATTCTGTGAGATTCAAAAATAACAATGATTCTTTACGGACGTGGATTCGTTTTTTGTGCCCTACTTTGTATAATTGATGCATAGATTTACCTGTACGTTCAAATTTGGTATCTATGTAAATATATGGTTCTTGCATTGCAGCTATTTGTTCTTTGATTTTGTGTTCTGACATCATTGTCCTATCCTTAGATTTGATAGGCAATAAAACGGTTGTAATATAAGTAGTTTCATTGTCCTAAGTGTTAAAAATAACCCCCGACACATTTTTTGGGATTATTCATGTTGCATTTCTTATTTGAGATGATGTATTATAGTATTTAATTTGACAGCTTTATGTCTGGTTTTGTATGTTTACAACCATAATAACCTAGTCTCAGCTATCTTGTATTCTAATTTCTTCTGAACCATCTAGTAATTTTTTATAATACAATTTCATTGCTGGAACAAAGAGTGTTCTCCAAGATGCATCATCAATCAAATTACTTTTTGCATTATTACATAAAGGGCAAGCCAGGATACAATTACCGTACGTATACCCATGATATAATGTACCTTCAATTGAGGGTTCTAATCTTTCAATCTCTAACGAGCCTTTGGATCTCTTCTTTTTCTTGTTTAACGTAAGGTTACCACCTCGATGATTAACTATCTTTTGTAAATCTGTATAAGTAACCTTGCAATATCCGCAAGAATCATTTTGTTCGTCAAACCACTTCATTAACTCATCTGGATTTAAAAAGAAATGAGCTCTTTCATCACTATAATAATTATTGTAATATATGACATAGTTTGAATACTTATCCTCAAATGATTTCTTACACTCTTCATAATCAAGATTGTAATCATTAGTAATAGCATTTTTAATATAGTTTTTTGTTACAGGATATCTTTTTTTTAATTCTAATTTTTCTTCAGACCTTATTATTGCATCTAATCTGTTTTTATATTTTAAATCAAAATATATTTGTTCTTTTATAGTCATTTTCATATCCATAATAATGTAGTATTTACTATCTTATATCCCAATGTTTCCATCACAGTCCGATAAAAATCAAGCTGCTCTTGGTATGTCATATTTTTCTCTTCTGTTTCTTGACCTGTTTTAAAATCAACAATTATCCAGCCCTCTTTCATCGTATCAAAATAGAGAAAATCTATAAACCCGGTCTTCCCATCATCATTAAATTCAAGTTCAAAGTGATGTTCATTCCCATTTTGAAGTACAGTATAGACATCACTTTCAGAAAATCGTTTCATGCTGTTCTCAATAGCTTCTCTTTGCTTAGTATCAAACACTCCCATCTTATCGAGTATGGTTTCTTGATGATCATTGAAACTATTCCAATACAATTCTATGATCTTATGCGTAATAGTCCCCAACTTTGCAGCTTCACTGTCTATGGTGATACTAGTACTCTCATCTCCTCTATTTGTAGCACTTACTGACATTTTAGACTCAAAAGTAATAGGTTTTAACGTGTGTTCAACATAGCTTATAGGTGCTTTGTCTACATTAAAATGTTTATTCTCATCTACCTTTATGACATACTTTGTATTCTGAGCATAAAGTTCATCAACATCTATTTCCAAAGCAGAGATTATCATGGAAAGGTATGAGTCTTCGCTTAAGGTAATATCTCCACCTTTTTTCTGTTTTAAATGGGCAGATATAACCACATCATGTTCTGATCTTGTCAGAGCAACATACAGAAGTCTTTTTTTCTCTGCAAGGTGTTTCATTTTATCTATTTGCTTTAACACTCGATGGCTCAGTGGTACATAGTCATTAATCTTGAACCCAACAATCTCTTTCTTTTCACCATTCATAGTAAAGTTATTGTGTTTCAGTGCATCAGAGGTGACTTGCGAGTATAAACCTTTGTCCGCATTGCCAAGCAATACAAGTGGGTATGCCAAACCTTTGGTTGAGTGTATGGTACATAGTTCTATAGATTTTGTGTTATCCGATTGGAAAAAAGCTTCATCTTCTTTTGCTTCAGAGAAATAGATGGCATTTTCAATGAGTGTTAGGAACTTATAAAGATTCGATTCAGACCCTTCTTCATACTCTTTACAAAGTGTTAAAAACTTATAGAGGTTTGCAATTCTCTGCTCTACATTCCCTAAATGTGCATACACCCCCATAATATTTGAGTCATCATAAATGTATTTCACAGCCTGTGAAAGTGTTAAAGCATTGAACTTTTCTACATAGTGCAGTAATTTGTCATCTACACTATTTGCATCTAAATGTTGCTTGATACGATTATCTTCCACCCGTAATATATTTGATCGCATCGCACCAACAATATAATACTTTTGAGAACTAGTAAGTTCCTCTGGATTACGAGCTAATATATCTATTGCTTTGAGTACGTTAAAAATATCATTGATCTCTTTAGTATGATAAAAGTTATCACTCTTGCTGATCTTTGAAGAGATACCTCTCTCTTGCAGCTTCACTCTAAGTTCAAGCATCTTGTCTCCACCATCAAAAAGTATGGCAATCGCTTTCTCTTTTTTGGCTATCAGATTAGTAATATGTGTATAGTCACTATTTTCACCATGGTAAATTTCACTTATAAACTGAGCAATTCTATCTATCTCTAAAACTTCTTCTCCATAAGGCTGTGGCGTCATAAGGTACTTGAAACTTCCCTTTGTTCTCTTAGACTCTTTAGAGACATCCAAATCCTGTGCTTCTGCTTCATAATTCTGAGAGATAAGTTTTAAGTTCTCATCTTTTTGTAAGAGTATGTCAAAGATCTTATTGACCGATTGAAGCACCACTCCATCACTTCTGTAATTTGTACTCATATTTTCTATGGAAGAAAAGAGTTCTGTATTATGGACAGCATTATTAAAGACTTCTATCTCTGCTCCCTGGAAGCTGTATATAGATTGTTTAGAGTCCCCAACCACAAAGAGGTTGGTATCTGCATTTCTAGAGTTTCTTACTATGTCAAATTGTGTTTCATTGGTATCTTGAAATTCATCAACCATGATGTACTTGAAGTTTGTTTTCACTTGTGGCATGATTTCAAGTGTTTTAGTGATGATAGTATCAAAATCTATTTTCCCTAATGCTTTCAATCTCTCATCATAGTTGGCTTTTATATTGTGCAAAAGTGTTTTGATCTTCTCTACTTTGTCAAAGAAAAAATCTTCTTTTTGTGTATCAATCATTGAATAGTATTCAACAAGTTTATCCACAGTAGCCACAAAATCATTTAAATATGGGTAAGTTTTTTCACCGAGACCCAACTTGACCAATCTACTCTCTCCTTTTTTTGCACCAGATTTATACACCGTTTCAATCGTAAAAGAACCCCATGGCTGCGCATCAAATTTTTTAAAGTTTTCTACATATTCATCAAACCACTTTTCTCTAATGTCAGCATCTTTTGCATTACGTATCTCATCTATGATTTCATCATCAATTGCAGGAAAAAGATAAAGTTCGCAAATAAGTTCTTTATACTGATCTACTCTAATACTCCCCTTATAAAAACTGTCATAATCTTTTCTAAATTTTGAAGAACCTACATAAGTGTTTATAAGATCATTAATAAAAAACATAGAAATATTTTGTGAAATATCCAAAACTGTATCTTTATTCTCTTCAGCATTTAAAACTTCAAAGATGATGCTAGACAGTTCCTTGGCTTTCTCATCATCTTTTATAATGTCCAACTTCGTATCTATCTTTGCTACATCTGCATTGGCTTTGATTATGTCTAGACAATACGCATGAATGGTAGAGATCTTGGCATTGCTACTGTCTGTGGATGCCTGTTTAAGGGTTTCCTGCACATACTCTATCTCATCAACACATATATGATTATTAGCTTCCTCTATAGAGGCATAATCTTCATCATCAGGATCTAAATTTGGATTGATAATTTTAGATACCAATTCAAAGATACGACCTTTCATCTCTAATGCTGCCGCTTCTGTGTAGGTGATAGTTACTATCTGATTTACTTTGGCATTATTCAGGTTTTCAAAACAATTATCTTGAGTCTGATAATCTTCTCTAAAGTAGTCAAAACCTAAAAGAGCATTAATATATCTTCTACTAAGGGTATATGTTTTGCCACTCCCTGCTCCTGCATTTATAGCGAAGCTTTTTTGTATTGTGAATTTATTTAAGCCATTCATTGTCATATTAAGTTTCCATGCTAGAATTATTTTTATTTTTTAAGAGTAAGTCTTCAATACTATTCTCACAAAATACATTTTCTTTATGTACTATCTTAGTACCTTTATCAATAAGTTTCTCAGTTTTTCTTTTGTTACAAAGCATTTTTCTAAGATTTTCTTCATCAAATGTTGTTTTTAAATAGGGATAGTGTATATCTAATGTTGCATTTATTTTATTGTCTTTTAATCGCCTATCCATCTTTCCCATTAAACGGTCAACTCGACCTACTCTTTGTTCATCATCACCCATAGTATTGGCCGCACCAAAATGATAAACCGTATCACAGAAGAGATGTAAATTGACTCCTTCTTGAAGTGTTGATGTCCCACACAAAAGCTTCGGGAAGAAAGGTGAGTTAAACCTAGATATAACATGTGAGTTTTTTGTACTTCCTACATATGGATATGCTGGTTGGGCATTATGAAAAACTTTAAAGTCGTATTCGACTGCTTTTGTACTTGTCAACTCTTCATCTACAGTTTCAGTTGTATTTATATTCAATTTTAAATATTTTTCAAACTTGTCAAAATGCTCTAAAAATTCTTTTATCTCTTCAATAAATTCCAAATTATCTTTTTGTTTCTCAACTTCTTTTAGAAAATTAGAATATATGCCTTTTGCTCTAATCTCACAGCAATATAATTCGACAAGACCAATACTTGCATGTAGTACAGCACTTTTAATTAAATCAAACTTGCTTTCATCATACCTCTCTAAACCTAGAATGTTTTTAAAGTCTTGTTCAAAAAATGTAGCATATTGACTATTTAGATTAGAAAACTTTTGCAAAAATCGCGAGGCATGTGTTGATGAAACACCCTTTTTCCGTTTAAATAAATCTAGGACTAAAGATTTCGGTGTCAAAAAGTTATCTTCGTCACCTTTTATGTCTTCATCATTATTAAGATTTTTTAAAAATTCTATAAATGTTTTATCCTTGTAGGAATCATACTGTTCAAAATAGTGACTAACCACTATGTTTTTGGCAGTTTCAGTAACTATATATTTTTTATCATCAGGAATATTCTTTTTATCTGTTCTAAACTTTTCAATTATTGTTTCAAAGTCATTCCATTCAAATGATTCTACGACATTCTTAATATCTTTATCAAAATTATTATTTTTAATAATTCGTTCAAAGTCATCCCGGCTTTTAGGAATATTTATGTGTACTGAATTATCTATAGCATTATCTATTAATGCCCATGCCTTTTTATCAAATAATTCTATATATAATCTGGCAATTTCATACGCTGATGCTGTTCTCCTAACAAAGACTAGTGCTTTGACATCGTCTTTAACTTTACTAATCAGCTCATCATATTTACGATTTGAGGGCTTTAAGCCTTCATAGCTTTCACTATATTTTCTAATCACTTTTTGAATTAATTTATCATGAGAAATTTCATCACCCGTATCAAAGCGTGTCCCTTCCAAATAATTCAAGAGATGTCTACTTTTTGAAAGGTCTAGCGTATCTTCTACTTTCGTGGCATATTGCTTTTGTAGCATTGCAAAAAATAGTTCATTTTTAAAATCTTGTTTTTTTTCATCTGTTAATGATATTGGCAAATCTATCTCATTTCTATAGTCATACTTATTTTGACCATTTGACATCACTCTAAGTCTTCGTATCATCACCTTTGCCATAATTTCTTGGTCAGTATCACCTAAAGATGTATTAAATAATTCCACTATCCGTTTCAAATCTCCTTCTCGCGAATGTAATGGCGTAGCGGTCATTAACAGAACCTTTGTTTTTTCATCAATATTTTGAAAAAGCATTTCTGCTGTTTGCACCATGTATGAGCTATGTTCATCAACCTCGTTGTAGTTTCTAAACTTATGAGCTTCATCAACCACTATCAAATCAAATTTTTGAATATCCTCTAGTAATTTTTCTGCTCTTTCTCCTAGATTATCAGAAGTCATAAAAGAAGTTGTTTTAGCAAAAACTAAACGATTATTATCATCTTCAAAAAGGCCTTCTTTAAAATTAGACAACTCTCCAATAAAATTATCTGAATTTTCATAATGAGGTAAATATTTATTTTCACTGATTATATGTTTGGTATAAAATTCTTCGTACTCTTCATTTTTCCATTGACTTAATACTTCTCTTCTTGGTGTAATAACTAAAACTTTAGAATTTGAATTTTCTTTAAATTGCCATGTTATCGTTGCTAACGCCTGAAAAGTCTTTCCCATCCCCACTTCATCTGCTAATAGTGCCACCTGGAAATGATTAAGCTTATTAATAATTTCACTTGTACCTTCTACCTGTAAATCAAACATGTCTTTAGCTATTTTATCTGCAGAATATTCTTGCTTCTCTTTAGAAGCATCAAAACGAATTATATTTAATATATCTATACACTCCATCGAAAGGCCTTTAAAAACTTAATATCTGATTTTTCAAGGTTTAAGTCAACATTATTTATACGTTTAATCTTACTAACATCATAAATATTTAATTCCTTATTGACTCTATTAATTAGTTTATTTAATTCATCAATAAAAATATATGTAAATAAGTCTTCTTGCTTATTCTCTTCAATAACCATAATAATAGATGAAAGTGCATTAGCAGATGAGAAGCAGTACTTTTGTGCTTCATTGTAATTTGTTATTGAATCCAGTTGTTGACGCATATTACTAAAACCTCTAAACAGGTTATAATAATTCAAATAATTAGCTGTCTTTGTTTTAAAGTCTAATTTCTCTTCAATATTATTTTCAAAATTTGGTACTCTATTTTTCAGTGTTTTTGCACCCAGTGGATCTTTGTCATCAATGAACGAAGAAAATACATCATCTAGAGTTTCAACTTTTAAAGGTTCTCTAAAATGACATGTGTGTTTCTCATGAGTCAATCCTTCAAATATAATATCATCAACACATCGGATACTAAAGATCTTAGTTTTAATCAAGGCTCTAAAAACTTTTTCTGTTTGATGTATATCTAATTTAATTTCTCCCATATCTTGCAAATCAACTTTTATATTACCAGGTAGAACAACTCTTAAATTGGAAAAGTCTTTATCAGATATCTCTTCAATACAAAAGTTCCTATCTTTCCAGTTTGCAGTTAGTTGATAGACCGCTTTATATTTCACATCTATATCTAATGATTCCTCTAGTAGTTCACTATCTGACATAACCATTGGTATAATTGGGTCAAGCGGCAACTTTATGCCCTTAATATTTTCCATTATAGCCGCTTCAAAGTTATGGCCAAACAATGCTTCTTTAGTAAAATTATATGAGCCAATGGCTATTTTACTATCACTTATCCATACCTTTGAATGATTCATTTTAATATGATTAGGCTTATCATTAGAATAGTATTTCACTTTTGAATTTGTTGGTAAAATTGATGCTCTTATTTTATCATTTCCGACTAAGTCTGGAATAATATTGATTTGTTTTAAAGAATTAAAATAAGTATGGTCTAATAATTGATCTAATTTATCACTAAAATATGGTGACCACACATATAGGTTGTTGTCTAAATTCAACTGTTCTAAGAATGGTGTATTTGTTGTTTCAAAACTATAAATAAAGTTCACATCATGATCATAATTAAGCTCTATCTGACTTTTATTGGTTCTAAGTCCTGCCAAACGTTCTACGTCACTAAAAAACTTATTTACCTGTGTCTTCAAATAATCTTTCTTCTCAAACTCTATAATTTTAAAAGCTTCTGTATTTCTGCCCCAACCACTCAAAGTTAAATTTCCAGACCCAATAAACAACACAATCTTATCAGCAGACTCAAGGTAAATTACTTTAGGATGAAAAAGTCCATTTTCCATAAATACTGGGTAGAACCGCGTTAAAGTTCTTTTTTTCTCATTTAAAGCCAGCATACTCGCATCATAGAAAACTTTAATATCTATATTACTTTCTTCAAGTGATAGGTTAAGATCTTCTAACGATAAATCATTATCAGGGATATCTACTTCTAATAACGGTGATAAAAGGTATGTTTCAAAAAACTCAGGAGAAAGGTTAAATGTAGTAAAGTATGCCTTTTCTATATTAGGCATCCCTTCAATTATTGATTTATATTTTGTATATAGCTTCATGATTCAAGACCTATTTTAATATTTCTCATGCTAGTTATATAATAATCATGAATCCATTCATTATCTAGTCCATTTTCCAAAATTAATTCTACGTCAGAACTACCTTTTGTTATTTTGACACTTATTTCATTCTTTAAAGTCAAGTCAATCCATGGACTTTGACCTCTACCCGCCATTACTACTTTATGATATTCGATTAAAGTATGATAGTCTTTAATTGCTTTAAGGTTTTCTATTCGAGAAGAGGGAAACCTTTTGTCATTTTTCTGCTTCCATTCAAAAGTAGTCAGAGGAATTAAATACTTGAGGTCTAACTCATCTATATTATTTCCATCTTGTAGTAAAAGATACTCAAATAAATGATTTAGAAAAGTCAATTGAGGTTCTACTTCTAATATATCCTGAAAAAGTATACTTTGTCGCTCTTCATTAGATCTTTTAAAAATTTCTCTTCTACTTCTGTCCTTCTTAATATTTTCATATACTATTGCTGCTTCTTCACTTGAAAATCCTAGGTGAAAAAACCAAAACTTTTTTGTATAGCTTGAAACCTTTGCCTTATTTTTAAAAGTACTTTCAAAAGCTTCTATTAATGATATTGGTACTATTACCCCGTGAGAATAAGTTTTAAAAAACTTCATTACTTCATAATAAAGTCCTTTAAACGGAGAACTATTTTGTAGCATAAGGTCATGAACTTTTTCATTCAATAAATCATTTTTATTATAACTTGATGGACTATACTGTGAATCAAAAAAACCCATACTAATAAAAGGACCTTTATATCGACCACTTACCCCTAGTGCTTTTTGATTTCTTAATAATTCTAGCTTTTCTAGCTTATGGTTAATATTCAAGTCTAATTGAGTTTTATTTTTCCATTTTACTAAAGCTCTTGAAGTACCTAAAAGACCTAGTTTTTCTTCATTACTCCACGTCTCTCTATTATCAAACCAACTCCATATTAAAATATTTTCTAAAGTTAATAAAATTTTTTCTATTTTCTCTTTTAATGGTATCTGATTTGTCACCAACTTATCAATATCAAGACCTTCTCTATTTAATAATATTTGATGTATTACAAAATGGTTAAACAAGTTAATATTATAACTACGTACATCAAGGGCCACGGAAGTCATTTTGTTTTTAACAATCTTCTGTCCATAATATGTCCAAACAACTTGAAACCCAAGGGGGTCTATATTATGTTTTACAGTAAGTGTTTCATCATATTCCGTAAAAATATTTTTTAAAAAGTTCTTATTAATTATACTTTGCATCATTTACTTCTTTACCTAAAACACCCTCATTACAAATAAACCTAAAGTCACACCAGCCACAAGCCTTCTCATCACTATTATCAAATCCAAACACACCATTCTCAATACCCTCTTTCGTATCAAAAATGATTCCTTTTAGCTTTGACTCATACTCATCAGAAAAACTCTCATGGTACAACTCTCCAAAATGAGCAGCTTTACTGTCCCCCTTAAAGCTAAGCATTGATGAGTAATACTCTTTGCCAGGGTACTGTTGCTTAGCATAGAGTATATAAAGTGCCAACTGTACATCTTTTAGTTCATCTATCTTCTCTTGGGTTTCTTTGTGTTTTCCAGACTTTGAACTTATCTTCTTAGATTTGTAGTCTATAACATTGACTTGACTCGCTAAATTGTCAAACCTGTCTATAAAACCTTTTATGAAGTAGTTTTTGTCATATTTATCTTTTATTTCATACGGATTGAGATCGTTGTCTAAGGCAAACTCTTTTTCAAACTCTGTATTTTGAAAATACTCAAACTCTTGGGCTCTTGAGCTGTAGTAGTCTACAAACTTTACAAGTAGTCCAGCATCTCTTTCATCTTTCAAACCTGCCTGCAAAGTAGAAAGGAAGATCTGATGATGTATGTTTTCAACTAGCTTCTCTTTGCCCCGTGGTTCCACCGTATCTTTATGTTCGTACGCTTCTATGGAAATATCATACATTAAATCGTAAAGCTCTTCTTGCTCTCTACTGCTATTTTGTGTCTCTTTGATCTTCTTGCCAAAGAGTTCATAACATAAATGCATCAAAGACCCCTGCTCCATCACGTCAAAGCCCTCATCACTCTGATCTGGTGCTTGTAGTCTTATTTTATTTGAGTACAGGTATGCCAACGGGCAAGAGAGATATTTGTTTATCTGCGAGGCAGAAAGATGCGTAGCTTTTAGACCCTCCACATCTTTCCCATCAAACTCAGTCAACGTATCACTCGTTATACTTTCATAATATGCTTTTGTATTTGACTCCGGAGTGATAGTCTGTCTATCTAATGCCAATTCACTCATACTTTTGACATCACTTAGGTCTATAGTTTCATCATACTTTCCATCAAGTAAAATGGAAGGACTAAGCTCTCTTTTTCCAGAGTAAGTGGCTGTAATGATATAAAGGTTCTCCGAAAGTCTTTTGAGTTCTTTCAATTGTGTTTGAGAAGAGGTAAAATAGTTATTGGCATAAAAATAGTTTACATCATCTTCATAAGAGTATAAGAAATTGTCTTTAGCACTTGGTGGAAAGTGATTGATGTCCGTACCTATGAATACGATGTGTTTGTATGTCTTCTTAAGTCCCACAAGTTGGTTAGGCTCGGTAAGTTCTATGCCTGTTTTGTCATCCAGTATTTTCACAGATGATTTCATACTCTCCTTGGCTGATTCACTCAAAACAAGCCCCAGTCTACCATAGAGTATCTCTATAGATTTTACTTGTGATTTGTACTGATCTAAAGCTCTTTTCACTTTAGGTTCTGAAGTATTATGAAAAGAAGAAAGCGCTGTACCTACAGAACTGAACCCCTGAAGACTATACTCATCTAAAAAAAGTTTATAAAGAGGTGCATACTCAACGGTGTCTGAAGCTACAATAAGCACTTCATCTGAACTGTCACCCTCTTCCAACAGTTTTCTTGCTATTTTAAGTGCTGTTTTGACTTCATCAATGCTGTCAAACACTACATTAGACGGTCGAATCATTGTTGTAGTATGAGGAGATGTCGTTTCTTTTACTATCTTTTTATATTTACCTAATTTCTCCAGTATTTCAGATTGCATCTTTGACTTAACAAAGCTTATCTCATCTACCGAAAATTCATCCACAAATACCTCGTTATATTTTCTCAATAACCCATCATCCCAAGAAGACAATACTATATTTTCAATATCTGCACTATCTGCTAGGCTATGACTTTTCTTATATGACTGATACAGTTCATCTATCTCTCTAATAATCACTAATTTATCATCACTCAACAAAACATCAAAAGCAACATTGTTTCGATGACACTTAACAATAAAACTATAGATAATATTTAAACTATCTGCATCACTCTCCAAATAGCTAAAATACTTAATACCATGATCTTGAATAAGTTTATAGATGATAGAAGCCCCAATAGTATCATCTATGATAATCTGAAAGTTGCTTTGCTCAAAAGTTTCTAAAATAAGTTGTTCAAGTGTAATGACTTTATCAAGTGGATTTAATGATCCATTGGCTTTTAGATCTCTTGCTCTTTGGTTTGAGTAGGTTATGTATAGGTTTTGAGAGAGTTTGTCCATTATTAAATATGGCCCATAATCTTATCAAGCGTATATTTCATATCTACATCCAGATCCATCTTATCCATCATCCAGTTTATGTAACCCATATCTTTATCACAAACCTCTTCAATTTTCTGACCTTTATGTTTTCCAAATTTAAAAGTTTCTATGAAAATAGGTGTTCGAGTAAGCTCTTCCATTTTCACCATAGGGTTTGTTCCTGGAAAAGCTTCTTTTGTGAGTGCTACCAGCTTAGATAAAAGCAGTTTCATGACTAGTACATCACCTATGGCATCATGTGCTTTTATGGTAATGTTGTGTTTAGCTGCTTCGTCTTTCTCAAGCTTATAAAGTTCAAGTGAGTATCTAAGGTATTGCAGTGCATGAGAAGATGAATCTTTAAGAAGATGTTTTGCCACTCTAAGGGTATCTATTATTTTTAAATTGGATTGAAAACCCTCTTTTTGCATCATTCCCATATCAAAAGGCATATTGTGAGCTATGAGGTAGTTTTCCTGGGTGTTTAATAATTGAATTGTTTTATAAAAGTCTGTTTCTACAAATGTTCCTTTACCTTCTATGAGGTCCGGAGTAATTCCATGTACAGCCATTGCTTCTATCTTAATAGGCAAGACAGTACTGCAAAGTTCATCAAAAACTTCAATTTTTCCTTTGCTATCAACTATCATAGCCCCTACTTGAATGATTCTGTCTTCTTCTTGATTACCTGTCGTTTCCGTATCAAATAATATGTATTTTGCCATTTATCTTCCCTTTAGATATATTGTACCCTTACTTCCTATACAAACATCACATAAGGAGTCCATAAATATTTATCCATATTATCTTTAATTTTTTGAATATTTTCAATGGCTGAATACCCACTTTCATATACTATATGTATCTCATCATCTACTCTATACGCATCAAACTTATGATGTGCCATGTCTTCTCCAGAACCTAAGTATTCACCCTTACCATAATCTTTAAATTGTTGTGCCATTCTATTGCCTTTTATTCATTTAGACTAAGTTTTACTGTACCCATCAAAGGACTACTTTTATATAACTTCATAAACTCATCTTTTGATAACTTTCTAGCAGAAGAACTATTATGTTCATCACAATAAATATCTAATGCATCATCTACATCAGCACTTAGTTCAAAGTAATTGTTTTCTGTTGCTATAACAATACAATCAACACTAATGGAAGTTGCATTATCCATAATATCTTTCAGTTCATCTTTGCTAAAAACTTTTAAGAATTTTGAGTTAAATATTATTTTATTTTCTTGCATATTCAACATCCTTACATATTAAAAATTTAATATTTTTTTAACAGCATTAATATACATCTCTTTATTATTGAATGCTCTAGCACTATAATGAGGTACTCTCATTACTTTATATTTTTCTGTAAAACCATTTCTGTGTAATATCTCATAAGTACTTTTTCCAAAAGCAACTATTTCAATATTTTCGCCACCTAAATCATTAAGTTCAATTTGAAAAGTTTTTATATTTTCTTCTTCAAGTGCTTCCTGCTTCTTTAAATGACTTATCATTTTCCCTGAATCAGACTCTACAAAACTTTTAATAATGTCAGTCATATAGCCACCGCAAAAGCGAGTATCTTTAAAAGCATCTCTAATTTTTGAATCATTCTTTCCTCCATGGAAATTAGCAAAATAATTAGGAAGCTCTTTTGATATATTTAATCCTACAAAAACTATATTAGGATTTAAAGAACTTAATAAATCTTTATTATTTACAATATCAAAGATGCTTAAATCAGACATCTTTTTTATTGATGACATATCTTCATCTGCCCAGATAGCCCAACTTGAATGAGCACCATATGTTTCTTTAATTATTTCATATTTTTCTATTGTAATCATTTTCAACCTTTTTTATTTTAAATATCATCATTTAGTATAATCTCGCATCCATTATTTTTTAGTTCATTTTAGCTAAAAATATTTCAGAATCTCAGGTTCACTACTATTTCATTATCTAACATGATGTTCTCCACTCTTTGTATATGATATTTCTCAACTTTCTGTAACTTCTTCGTTTTCTATTTGATTGCCATACAAATCAAATATATATGCTTTGTTATCATTATGATGATAGACATAATTTACTATATCACCCCATGGGAATATTCTACCGTCTGTATCCGCATAATGTTCGTTTATTATATTTGATATTAGAATGAATATCTCTTTATCTGTTATGTTAACCAGTTCAAAAAGATAGGGACGGTCTAATATTTTTCTCATCTCAAGAACATCAATGATTTTTGATACTCCTGGTGGAAAAGAAACTGGAGCAGTATTAAAAGAAATATAAATCGATCCAAACTTTTCTGCTGCTTGTGAAAGTCTTCTATCACGTTCAAGTTCACGCTCAACAGCTTTACTATCTATATCTAATACCTCACAAAGTTTTGACAAAAACTGCACAGCCGTATATTCAAAATCATAATAACCACCTTCAATCCAATCATATACATCTTCATACATTAAAAATGTCTCTAAAGTTTCCAACCCTCTTTTAGTAGAGTCGTATCCCATACATTTTACTACTTTGTCTTTAGATATAGACTGTAGTCTCGTAGATATTATGCTATAAGTTTTTATTAGTACCACAGCTTTATCCTTTGTACATATATTTTTCGTGATACTGTAGGATTATATTATATAGAAGTGACATCTTTATGTCCGGATATTTCGATACTTTTAATTAAATATCATCTAATCCTTTTAAGATATCGATGCTCTCCTGTATAGATTCTTCTTTAATGCAATCTTTTTCTCTCATCCTCTCAAAATCAACTTTTATTTTTTGAATATATTCATCAACCCGAGAATCATCTTTATCATCCATATGTGATTTAGGTAAATAACCATAGTCTACTTCTAAATATTCATTAATGTATTCCCATAATTTATCTAATCTTGGTTTCACATATATCCTTCAGATTTATATTATTTTTAATCCCATCTCAATATCTTTTCAAAAGTGTAAGATGATCTCTCTTTAAGTTTCATGTAATCAACATATTTATAAAAGTACATAGGATCACTTGTCATGAGCATTGGTATATCATATCTGTATCCTGATTTTGGATCACGCATATGAAAATAATATGAATCTGGATTTTCTAGCTTCTTAATCTCATCTTGCACATAAGACAATAACTCTTCATCTTTTTGTAATTTTTCAGAAGCAAAAGGGAAAGAAGAAATATTGTTTTTAATTGCTTCAAATACAATTTCTTTATCTTCTTGAAGATCCCAATTAGCATGTCTTAAATTCATCCCATCTTGTTTTACAAGTTCTAACATACCTTCTTTATCATATATCATGGTCAACATCTCCTTTTATTATAAGAGCAGTATAAGATCTTATCTCGACAGCTTTATGTCTTGATATTATATTCTTCCAATAAAGCTAAAAATTTATTGTATGAATTAAAATTAAAGTCAGAAATATATTCTATATAATTTTCTATATAGTTATTTTCGCCCCAAGGATACTCATCAGTAGGACGGATATAATCTAATTCTTCAAGTACAGTTTTCAACCCTGGATTTTCTTCTACTGTTAATTTTTGTAATTTTCTTAGTTCTTCTATTTGTGCATTAGACAATTTGATCATACTTTTTCCTATTATAATGTTAAATATTGAACGATGAAAATATCGAAATAAAATACCATAGA
>WTAE01000120.1 GCA_013139765.1 Sulfurovum sp. | reverse complement strand
GCATCGATAACATCGTCATCATCTGCTTTTTTCTCTTCTGGGTTTGCACCACCTTGCTCTTTAGCATACATTGCTTCAGCAAGTTTATGTGACTTCTCAGTTAAAGCTTTCACTTTTTCTTCTATCTGCTCTTTCGTTGCAGAGTCATCTTTAAGTGTCTCTTCTAAGTCTTTAATAGCTGCTTCGATACCTTCTTTTTCTGCGGCATCAAAGTTTTCACCTAAGTCTTCTAAAGATTTTGTAGTTTGGTGAATTAAAGCATCTGCTTGGTTTCTGATTTCAACTACTTCTTTTCTTTTCTCATCTTCCGCTTTATTCGCTTCAGCATCTTGAACCATTTTTTCTACTTCTTCGTCAGAAAGTCCGCTCGAACCAGTAATTTTAATCTCTTGTGATTTACCTGTACCTTTATCTGAAGCCGATACAGTCAAGATACCATTGGCATCAATGTCAAACGTTACTTCAATCTGTGGTACACCACGTGGTGCAGCAGGTACGTCTCTAAGTTCAAACATTCCTAAAGACTTGTTGTCTTTTGAGAATTCTCTTTCACCTTGAAGTACGTGGATACTTACTGCAGGTTGGTTGTCTTCAGCTGTTGAGAATACTTGTGATTTCTTCGCAGGAATCGTTGTACCTTTTTCAATAACCTTAGTCGTAACCCCACCTAGCGTCTCAATACCAAGAGAAAGTGGTGTCACATCAAGTAGAAGTACATCTTTCACATCACCTGCAAGTACACCACCTTGAATCGCAGCACCAAGTGCAACTACTTCATCTGGGTTTACAGATTTGTTTAACTCTTTACCGAAGAATTTTTTCATCTCTTCTTGAACCAATGGTACACGTGTAGATCCACCAACCATTACAATCTCTGCAATGTCAGAAGTGCTTAGTCCAGCATCTTTAAGTACACCTTGTACTGTCTTAATAGTAGAAGCAACAAGGTCTGAAATCAATGATTCAAACTTCGCTCTTGTAATTTTAACAATAAGGTGTTTAGGTCCAGAAGCATCTGCAGTAATAAACGGCAAGTTAATTTCTGTTTCTGTTGAAGAAGAAAGCTCTTTTTTTGCTGTTTCTGCTGCATCTTTAACACGTTGAAGTGCCATAACATCTGCTTTCACATCAATACCTGTATCAGATTTAAATTCAGCCGCTACAAAGTCAATGATTTTGTTATCGAAGTCATCACCACCAAGGAATGCATCACCACCTGTTGCCATTACTTCAACAACATTGTCACCAGTCTCTAGTGCAGTAACATCAAATGTACCACCACCTAAATCGTAAACAACAATTTGTTCAGCATCTTTTTTGTCAAGACCATAAGCAAGTGCTGCTGATGTTGGTTCGTTAATAATACGAAGTACATTTAAGCCTGCAATGGTTCCCGCTTCTTTTGTTGCTGTTCTTTGTGCATCATTGAAATATGCAGGTACAGTAATAACTGCATCTGTCACAGTCTCACCAAGGTAAGCTTCTGCATCTTCTTTCATTTTGATAAGTACTTTTGCAGAAATCTCTTGTGGCGTATATGTTTTACCCGCTACTTCAATCGCACACGCACCTGATCTATCGATGACATGGTATGGAAGTTTAGATTGTGCTTCTTTAGCCTTCTCTTCACTCATCATAAGACCCATAATTCTCTTAATAGAGTAAATTGTCTTCTCTGGGTTTGTAATCGCTTGTCTTTTTGCAGACTCACCAACAAGGATTTCACCCTTGTCTGTAAATGCAACAATAGAAGGTGTTGTATTTTTACCCTCTTTGTTTGCAATAATTTTTGCTTCGCCGTTTTCAAACACTGCCATTGCAGAGTTTGTTGTTCCTAAATCTATTCCTAATACTTTTGCCATATTAAAATCCTTTTATATCTATATATTTTTATTATGCATGTGGTCGGCTGAAGCCAACCCTACATCTTATTTACAGGTGCTTACCATTGCTGGTCTTAAGATACGATCTTTGATCATATACCCTTTTTGCATCACTTGTACCACGTCACCTACTTCATGCGCGTCACTCTCAACTTGCATAATGGCTTGGTGTACTTCAGGGTCAAACTCACCTGAACAATCTACTTCTTTAATATTGTTTTTCTCCAATATCTTTTTCAGTTGTTCATAGGTAAGGTTAACACCCTCTTTCATTTTTTCTAACACTTCAGAAGTATTCTCTTCATCAACACCCGCAATGGATGCCAGTGCATTTTCAAATGAATCTATCACTGCTAAAATATCTTTAGCAAAACTCTCATTTGCATAAGAGACTGCATTGTTCTTATCTTTTTCTAAACGTCTTTTAGAATTTTCAAAGTCAGCATGTGCTCTTAAATACTTGTCTTTATAGTCTGCAGCTTCAGCGAGTGCAGCTTCTAGAGGGTCCACAGTTTCTGTTTCTTCTTCAACTGTTTCAACTTCTTCTGTTTCTTCACTCTTAGAGACTTCAAGATTTTCTTCTTCTTGACTCATCACGTGACCTCCTGTGTTCAATTTTTTGCATACAAATACGAATGCTTGAGAGGATTATACAACATTGAGTGCCTCTTTGTCAAGTCATACATGAGTCGTATTGACTAAAGGTTGTATGAATCTTCAAAAAGTCCCATGTAGCAGGCAACTCTTGTGCAATATATTAATATAAAAAAGTGAATACATGGTAAATATAAGGTGTATGGAAATAGACTAAATGTTAATCTTGTAGGGTAATCATGTTATTTATGTGTTTGGAATGTAAGTGTAAAAGGTAAAAAGGGGGGGGAGAAGGTAACTTTTAAACATCTTCAGAAGATGTCTAAAAGTCAAAGACAGAGAGTAGAAACTAGTTTCTAATTCCCATGTCTGTTTTAATTGTGTTCCATCTTGCAAGATCAACTTTTTTCAAGTATCTCATAAGTCTTCTTCTTTGACCTACTAGTTTAAGTAGTCCAAGTCTTGAAGAGTGGTCTTTTTTG
>WTAE01000037.1 GCA_013139765.1 Sulfurovum sp. | reverse complement strand
CATACGCAGCCATACAACGCGCACTTTGGGTACGTACTAACTCTTCACGGTACTCATGTTTTCCTATGAGTTCATTACTAGCAGAGAGGTTAAAAAGTAAGTTTGCTCCATTGCTTGCCATGTGGTTTGAGGGAGGAGTCACTGCCCAAAGGTCTTCACAAATCTCTACACCAAAAGTCATGTCAGCTTTGTCTGTAAAAAGTAAGTCCACACCAAAAGGTACTTCTTCGTCTAAAAGTTCTGTGGTGGTTCGTGTGATGTCACGCCCTGTCGTAAACTGACGCTTTTCGTAAAACTCTTTTTTATTAGGCAAATAAGACTTAGGTACAAGACCTAACATTTGTCCATTTTGTATGACTAGAGCACAGTTGTAAAGTCTGTCTGCTTCAAAAAGTGCCAATCCGATGATGGCAATAGTATTTACGTTTTGGGTCTGAGTTAAGATGTGTTGTAAAGATTCATTTTGAGAAGCAATGAGCGTTTGGTTTAAAAAAAGATCACTGGCAGTGTATCCTGTGAGTGTAAGCTCGGGAAATACAATGACAGAAACCTCTTTGGTTTGTGCTTCATGAATGAGGGCTAAAATTTCTTCGGCATTCTTTTGTGGGTTTGCTACAATGGTTTTATTGACTGCTGCTGCTACTCTGTAATATCCGAACATTAAATACTCCCATACATAAAATAATGTCGGGGTGAGGGCACCCCGACCTACGGTCTCATTATTTTGAAGCTAAAATCTCGATAGAATTAATATCGTCACCTTGTTCAATAGTATCAAGTACCATAAATGAATCTGTATCATTTGCTTCAATAGCACCAAATACTGTGTGTACACCGTCTAAGTGAGGTGTCGGTACAAAAGTGATGAAGAACTGGCTCCCACCTGTGTTAGGTCCAGCATGTGCCATTGAAAGTGTTCCTCTTCTGTGTGGCTCTGTACTTGTGTCAGTCTCACAGTCAATCTGCCAGTCTGGTCCACCTGTTCCAGCCATAGAAGGATTGTCTTTTGAATGAGGACATCCAGCTTGTGCCATAAAGTTCTCAATCACTCTGTGAAATTTAAGACCATTGTAAAAGCCTTCATTTGCTAAGTGTGCAAAGTTTGCAACTGTGTTAGGCGCTTCAGTTGGGTAAAGTTTAGCCCAGATTGTGCCTTTTGTTGTGTTAAATTTAGCGTATTGGTATGTATCCATTACGTTTTGAACGATGTCGTATCTTTTTGATTCTTTTCCAAACATATTGTTTAGTCCTTAATAATTTAATTTTAGGTATTATACCGTTAATTATTTAACACACTAAAAAAATTTATTTAACACTAATGAAAAAGGCTATTTAATGGAACTATGTGTCGCACTTGATTTACCTTCAGCCAAAGAAAATTTAGCACTTGCAGAGTCACTGAAAGACCATGATGTTTGGATGAAAGTGGGCTTTCGTGCTTACATTCGTGATGGCAAAGACTTTATCGTAGGACTTAAACTCATTAACCCTGACTTTAAGATCTTTCTTGACTTAAAACTCTACGACATTCCAAACACTATGGCGGACGCAGCAGAAGAGATAGCAAAACTGGGCGTAAATATGTTTAACATCCATGCTTCAGCAGGTTCTGTGGCAATGAAAACAGTCATGGATAGACTTTCAAGCTATGAAAGCCGTCCTTTGGTTCTAGCAGTGACAGCACTGACTTCTTTTGATGAAGAGAACTTTCAAATGGTGTACGAAAAAAGCATCAATGAAAAAGCAGAGCAGTTTGCCAAAATGTCTTATGAAAATGGGTTAGATGGTGTGGTTTGTTCAACTTTTGAAAGTAGAGCCATTAAAAATGTCACTTCTAACAACTTTTTAACACTCTGCCCAGGCATCCGTCCTTTTGGAGAAGATGCAGGAGATCAAAAAAGAGTAGCCACTTTAGAGTTGGCAGCCAAAGAGGGTGTTAACTTTCCTGTGGTTGGGCGTCCTATCTATAAAGATGAAAACCCAGAGAGTAAAGTAAAAGAGATTTTAAAAGTAATGTCTAGTCTTTAGAGGTGTTATTGGGCTCTGTCTTTTCTGTTTTAGGCTTAGACAACTCAACAGCATTGTCCATACCTTGTATCATAAAGTACATACCTGCGAGAAAAAGTGCTAAGACAAGAAGTGGGGCTAATTTTTGAAACATGATAGCTGTCCTTAAAGTTTTTTAAAATCATACACTAAACTCTGCCTTTTTAAGCTTTAGTTTAAGTCAAATGCATTATAATCTCACCGCACAAAACACATGGAGAAGTGGGAGAGCTGGTTTAATCCGCGCCCCTGCTAAGGGCGAGTGGGCTTTATAAGCTCACCGAGGGTTCGAATCCCTTCTTCTCCTCCACTCACACACATTTTCTACTTTCAATTATCTAAAATTTAAAACTTTCCCCATAATTACATACTTTTCATATAGTTATTTTTTAGCTACACTTAAATCAGAAACATAAATAGTCAATTTCAAGAAGGGGTTAATAAAATGTATAAAATAGAGCAAGAAGACATTGCAGAAGCAGTAAAAAA
>WTAE01000038.1 GCA_013139765.1 Sulfurovum sp. | reverse complement strand
CTTTACCGTAATGACCCAGACCAACTAAAGCTTATGCTTATTGACCCTAAGATGTTGGAGTTTGCGGCTTACGAGGACATCCCACATCTTATCACGCCTGTAATTACAGAACCTATCAAAGCCATTGCAGCCCTTGCTAACATGGTAGGAGAGATGGAAAGACGTTATAAACTTATGGCCGATGCTCGTACCAAAAACATAGAAAACTATAATGAAAAAATGAAAAAAACAGGGAATGAAGCATTCCCTTACATCGTAGTGGTTATTGATGAACTTGCAGACCTTATGATGAGTGGTGGTAAAGAAGTAGAAGTGAGTATCGCAAGACTTGCACAAAAGTCACGTGCTTGTGGTATTCACCTAGTTGTTGCGACGCAAAGACCATCTGTAGATGTGGTTACAGGAATGATAAAAGCCAACTTACCATCAAGACTTTCTTACCGTGTTGGTTCACGCATTGATTCTAAAGTCATTTTAGATGCGATGGGTGCAGACTCTTTGCTTGGACGAGGAGACGGACTCTTTACCCCTCCAGGCTCTACAGGACTTGTACGTATACACGCACCATGGAACACTGAAGATGAGATAGAAAAAATCGTAGAGTACATTAAAGCGCAACGTGTCCCTGAATATGATGAGTCTTATTTAGTTACAGGTGGTGCAACAGCATCTTCCACTGGTGGCGATGCTGAAGTGGTTTTAGATGCACTCTACGAAGAAGCAAAGATGGTAGTTCTTAACGACAATAAAACGTCTATCTCTTACTTACAACGTAAGCTTCAAATTGGTTATAATCGTTCTGCAAATATCATTGAACAACTTGAAGCCAAAGGGGTACTCTCACCTCCTAATGCAAAAGGTAACAGAGAAATCGTATAATTGAACCGAGCGCACATAAAAGTCTAAAAACTAGGCTTTTTCTGTAACTATCCGATACAAAAAAACTATCTTACCCATATCTTCTACTTATAATCACTACTTTCAATCACTTTTTTGCTATTATCACTTTACAAAAATCTATATAAAACAGGAGACCATCATGGCCTTATTAGAAGAATATAAAGCGCACACAGTTGAGCGTGCAGAATTGGGTGTTCCACCACTCGTTCTTACAGCAGAACAAACAGCAGCACTTGTTGAATTACTTAAAGCAAATCCAGTTGCAGACAAAGAGTATGCAATGGAATTGTTTAAAAACAAAATTCCAGCAGGTGTGGATGATGCAGCTTACATTAAAGCAGCATTTTTAAATGATATTATTCAAGGTAATGCATCTTGTACTGAAATAGATAAAGTATTGGCAACAATCATTTTAGGAACAATGTTAGGTGGATTTAACGTGGCTCCTCTTGTGGATGCACTTTCTTCATCAAATGTGACTGTGGCTGAGTCTGCAGCAGCACAACTTAAAAACACATTACTTGTGTATGATTCATTTAATGATGTTAAAGCACTTATGGATGAAGGTAATGCACTTGCAAAAGAGATTATTACATCTTGGGCAAATGCTGAATGGTTCTACAACAAACCAGAAATGGAAAAAGAAATTACACTGACTGTGTACAAAATCCCTGGTGAAACAAACACAGATGATTTATCTCCAGCATCTGAAGCATTTACAAGAGCCGATGTGCCTTTACATGCAAACTCATTCCTAGTAAACAGAATGGACAATCCATTAGACACTATGGTAGAACTTAAAGCAAAAGGTAACCCACTTGTTTATGTTGGTGACGTTGTAGGTACAGGTTCTTCTAGAAAATCTGGTATCAATTCACTTCAGTGGCACATGGGTGAAGATATTCCTTTCATTCCTGGTAAAAGAACTGGTGGTGTTGTTATTGGTGATATTATTGCTCCAATTTTCTTTAACACAGCAGAAGATGGTGGATGTATTCCTATTCAAGCGCCAACAGGAGAGCTTAACACAGGTGACGTGATTACACTTAAGCCTTTTGATGGTGTAATTGAATGTAATGGTAAAGTTGTTTCTGAATTTAACATTGAGCCAAACACACTTCCTGACGAAATGAGAGCAGGAGGACGTGTACCACTTATTATTGGTAAAGGTCTTACTGTAAAAGCTAGAGAAGCTCTTGGTATGGATGCTGGAGATATTTTCATGACTCCATCAATCCCTGCTGATAACGGTAAAGGCTTTACGCTTGCACAAAAAATGGTAGGAAAAGCTGCTGGTATTGAAGGTGTTAAACCAGGTGTTTACTCTGAGCCGGTATGTACAACTGTTGGTTCACAAGATACAACAGGTGCAATGACTAGAGATGAAGTAAAAGATTTAGCGGCACTTAACTTTGGTGCTGATTTTGTACTTCAGTCATTCTGTCATACTTCTGCATATCCAAAACCTGCAGATGTTATCCTTCAGCATACACTTCCAGACTTTATGACAGATAGAAAAGGGTTTACACTTAGACCAGGTGATGGTGTTATCCACTCATGGTTGAACCGTATGTGTCTTCCTGATACTATTGGTACAGGTGCAGATAGCCATACAAGATTCCCTATCGGTATGTCTTTCCCTGCGGGTTCTGGTCTTGTTGCATTTGCAGCAGTAACAGGTTCTATGCCACTTACTATGCCAGAGTCTGTACTTGTAAGATTTACAGGTGAAATTCAACCAGGTATCACACTACGTGATATGGTAAATGCTATTCCTCACCAAGCGATTAAAGATGGTTACTTAACTGTTGAAAAAGCTGGTAAGAAAAACATCTTTGCTGGTAGAATTCTAGAAATCGAAGGTTTAGAGACATTAAAATGTGAACAAGCATTTGAACTTTCTGATGCATCTGCTGAGCGTTCAGCTGCTGCATGTACTGTTAAGCTTGACAAAGAGCCTGTGATTGAATACCTAGAGTCTAACGTGGCACTTATAGAAGAGCTTATTGCTCAAGGGTATGAAGATAAAGCTACACTTGAAAGAAGAGCACAGAAAATGAGAGACTGGATTGCAAACCCAGTACTTCTTGAAGCTGACGCAGACGCTGAGTATGCAGCAGTAATCGAGATCAATATGTCTGAGATCAAAGAGCCAATCGTAGCATGTCCAAATGATCCAGATGATGTTAAAACACTAACTGAAGTACATGAAGCAGGTCTAAGAATAGAGATGGACGAAGTATTTATCGGTTCTTGTATGACAAACATCGGTCTATTTAGAGCCAATGCAGAAGTACTTAGAGGTGAAGGTCCAGTTGAGACTAAACTATGGGTTTGTCCTCCAACTAAAATGGATGAGAAGACACTTCAAGAAGAAGGGTACTACTCAGTATGGGGAATGGCAGGCGCACGTATTGAGCCTCCAGGATGTTCTTTATGTATGGGTAACCAAGCAGCTGTTAAACAGAACGCATGGGTATTCTCAACATCTACAAGAAACTTCGACAACAGACTTGGTAAAGGTTCTCAAGTGTATCTTGGGTCTGCTGAGCTTGCAGCTGTTGTTGCACTTAAAGGTGAATTACCAACAGCAGCAGTGTATGCAGAAATTGTTAAAAATAAAATCAAGCCAGAAATGACGGATGAAATTTATAAATACTTAAACTTCAACAAAGTTTCTAAAGCAGAGCTTGAAGCGATGGTTGAGTAGTCTTAAAGACAACTCAAACGTACTACCTTACACCCTAAAGCGATTTAGGGTGTACATACATACCTCTTTCTCCTTTTAATCCATTACCCTAACTTATCACATTTTTAAGTATTATTTATAACTTTAATTTTTTTTAAACTTAATCTATTATTAAAAGATATATTACATTTTTTACGTTACAATGAATTGTGTTAAAAATTATAAATTTAAAGGATTCATCATGGGTATGTTAATGATTGCAATTGCTATAGGACTATTTGGAAGTATTATCATCTTCTTCATTGCAGAAGAGATGTCATTAAAAGATGCAGATTTTTCAGATATGAAGTGTTTGGCTACCAAAGAGTTATCACTTGATGAGTGTGTTACAAAATACAGTACAATTAAATATATGGGTATGTATGTGGCGATAGTTTTTTTGATGGGTGTGGTAGTGTCTACACAGATCCTCATTCCTAATGGATTTACTTTAGGACTCATTATGGCCTATGTCTTTTTACCTTCTGTGATTGGTTCACTCATCATTTTACTTGTAAAATGGCGTTACCAACCACTACTTAAAATCCTCTCTTCATTTATGTTTGGTGCAGGCTATATGGCTGCGTCATCATTTGCTATTGCTATTACGTATCTCTTCTTAACGAAAGCGTAGCTTCGTGCCACAGTAGTCCTGTGGCACAGCGTTTTTCTCATTCGTCAGAGTACTCACTCTGCATTTCAAAATTAATCTTTAATCTATGTTATACTTAGTTACTATTTAGGAGAACTGTATGAAAATTATTGTGACACTTATCTTTATTTTATTTTCCCTTCTGAGTGCTTCCTCCCCATCTGAGAATTCTAACTGGAGTGGCGAATGGCATGTCTCTTGGAAGGCTGGTACCTTTGTGTTAATTTTAGAACAAAATGGTACAAAAGTTAAGGGTAGCTATGAGCCAGAGTCAGGCAAGTTAGAAGGTAAAGTTTCACAGCAGATACTGCGTGCAAATACGCAAACAAGTTATGGTAGACGTGGGAAGTTAACCTTAACAATGGGAGAGAGTCACAATACTTTTTTCGGAACCACACATTTAGGAGATTGGATCTCCGGTGTAAGGGTTGCTGAAGACAAGTACTTTAACGCCTTAACTATTGATATGGCGACACCCCTTCAAACCACGTACTCTTTTTTGTCTTTAGGAAGTGCCGTACGTAATGGCCAATACCGGGCTTTAGAAAAAGCTTTAGATATTTTAAATTTTACAGAAGAGCAAAAATCTCTTTCTCATGGCGTACGTTTGGCTTTAGCAGAAACACTTTTTTCTGTGATGGACCAATGTATTATTCTCAAAAGAGATTTTGCCAAAGCCAAACATGGAGAAGCGAGACAGGTTATCATCAAGCAGTTAGGCAGTGATGTAGAAGTTGTTTTACACTTTACAAAAAAGCCTGAAGGATGGAAAATAGACGTTCCCTCTCAAGAGCACTTATCTGCAGAGCTTAAAGCCTTGTTGAAGGCACGTAACATATATGAGGTAAATCCTCATGATAACTTAAAACTAGAAAATGCACGTGCAAGTATGCGTACCTTTATCGAGCAGTACCAACGCTGGGAAGAGGGAGGCAAAGATTTTGTTATCTCTACTTTGAATCTTTCACGTATTGACCCTGCTATCCATGAATGGCAAGCACCACTTTTGGCATTTTATCTCAAATCTGTATTAGACCGTGTTTCCACCATCATCTACCAAGAGTTACCCAATGACCCTAAAAGTCAAAAACCGTATGTGCATTATTATCATGACAAAGGGAGTATAGTTCTTGCACCTTACAGTGTTGGTGAAAAAACGATTTGGCAATTTAGCCCAGATACACTTGCACATATTGATACGCTGTATTATGAAATGTCCGCAGTACAAACAGGGACTCAAACAAAAATAATTCAAGAGAATAACCTCTATTTTTATTTAAAAGACAAAGCAAAAAGCATTTCACCTTTTTTACTCTACAATGTTCGCCATACAGAGTACTGGCAAATTTTTATGTTAATACTGATTGTCTTTTTGGCACTTTTTATGGCCTATCTTGTGAAGTTTTTTGTGATGAAAGGGTTTAAATCGTTCTACTTGACAAAACGCTGGTCTGTAGAGACGGTACGGCTGCGTTACATTAGACCTATGCAGATTGTTGTTTTTGCACTCATACTGCTGTATGGCGCACATGCCTTAGGTCTTTCCAACCTTCTTTTTTCTATGATTAAGTCTTTCTCTCATCTCTTAATTGTGCTTGGGAGTACATGGATTTCTTACAATTTAGTCACGATTGTGTTTGAAATTTTACAAATTTATGCAAAAAGAACTTCTACCAATGTGGATGAAATCATCCTCTCTTTATCAGGGAGTGTGGTACGTATTTTTGTCATTGTTATGGCTATCTTTTTGGTGGCAGAGATTTTAAAAATCCCTTACAGAACTGTTATTACTGGACTGGGTATTGGGGGTCTTGCTTTTGCCATTGCTGCAAAAGACAGCATCTCAAACTTCTTTGGATCAGCCATTATCATTGCTGACCGTCCTTTTAAAACGGGTGACAGAGTAAAAATAGGGGGAACTGTTGGGATTATTAGCCATGTAGGCATACGTTCTACCAAAATTAGAACATTAGACGATACGCTTCTCACTGTACCCAATAACCTCATTACCAATGAGATGATTGACAATTACTCAGAACGGGAAGTCATGCGCATAGAAACTGAGTTTTTCTTAAGTTTAGATACCAGCAAAGAGATGCTTGATAGTCTTGATAGCGATATCTTGACGTTTTTAGAAGAAAACAAAGATGTAGAGAGTAAAAAAGTCATTTTAATAGGGGTCAATGACTTTACAAATAGAGGTATTGTTTTCGCTGTGAGCTTTTACATTAAAGCCAATACTGAGACACGTTACAGTGAACTACGCCATAGCTTACTTACGGAACTGGCACAAATCATAAAAGAGAAAGAGATCAAACTGATTATGCTGCCTAAAGGTCTCTATACTGAGTGATGTCTACATCATCAATTTGTGCTTCATCTAAATGTACTTGGGCATAACGTTTGTACACGCCTGAGTTCAAAAAGAGTTTAAACAAATCCGCATCGATGTGTTGACGTTTCACCATACCCGCCATTATCTCTATGGAGACTGAGAGTGTTTTGGCTGCTTTGTAAGGTCTGTCTGCGGCAGTGAGTGCTTCAAAGATGTCTGCAATGGCCATAATACGCGCAGGAATAGACAAATCTTCTTTACTTAGTCCTCTAGGATAGCCTGTACCAATAAGCGTCTCATGGTGTGTGCCCGCATACTCGACAAGGTTAGACAAACTCTTTGGAAAAGGAATGTTCTCAAGCATTTTAATACTCATAATGACATGTTCATTAATTTTGTAACGTTCCTCTGTTGTAAGTGTTCCTCTCTCTATGCAGAGGTTATAGACTTCACCATAATCATAAAGATTTTCTGGTACTTCGAGTTTAAAGCCATCTGCAGCGTAGCCTTTACCGTCAAAATTTTCACGGCTTATGATATGTTCTGCTTTATCGGCTAAAAGTGTTTCTGTTTGAGGAAGGGTGTCATTCTCTTCTTTGTGACGTAAGATCTCTTCTTCGCCTAAACCAAGTCTGTCGTCAAAATGACGTGTCCACTGCTCTTTAGCAATCTCTTTTACCCGTGCCTGATCCTCTGGTGACATACTTTCAGCACCAATGTTCACCGAAGCAATAAAGGCAAAGTTCTCTTTGAGTTCTTTTTGTCGTTCTTGCAATGTTTCTTGGTCAATTTCTTTTGAAAGGTAAGCAATATGTGCATCACGCCAAAGCACTTCAAAACGCATACGTATTTCATGTATTCTGTTGTAAATGGTTTCGAGTTTGGTGGCTTTATCTACCACATACTCTGGCGTGGTAACTTTACCACAGTCATGTAACCATGTCCCAATTTCAAAGGCCCTTAATTCATCTTTTGAATTGAGTGTAAAATCTTTAAATGCTTCTGTTTGAGAGGCATTGGCTTCATCAAGCAACGCTTTTGCAATCATAGGCACACGGTGACAATGCCCACCTGTGTAAGGAGACTTAGCATCAATCGCATCGGCAATTAGTTTAATGATGGCATCGAGTATCTCTTCTTGAGATTTTTCAAAGTCTTGTATGCTTTGTGACAAAGCAACTTGAGACTTAGATAAACCAATAAACTCAATAATATTACTCTCAATGGGTTTGACTTTATCATAAGCTCTTTGTTTTATTTTTTCATTTTCTATCATGAGTGCTTCAATGGGCTTGGCAATACGTCGACTACTCCAAATAATCAGTGGCAATGTCAAAAGAAGTAGGGCAAGCGCTATCTCCATGGCATAACGTAAATTCTCATAATAAGGTTTCAGTAAAGGTCTTGCATCCACGGTAATACCCAAATATCCAGTGTTTGCATGTAAGGGTTTAATAATATAGTAGTAATGAGAATACTTGGCTACATGTGCAGTCTCTTTAGTAGGTTTGTGATTTTGTATATGTTTTTGAAGGTAAGCAGTGAGTTTCCTATCTTCTTTGGGTTCCTCTTCTAAAAAAAGAGAAGAAGCAAATTTCTCACCCTTTTCATTGGTGAGAAAAACTTCTGCATTATGTGTTGGGTCTTGAGATGCTAGAATGGCATTGAGTTGTACCATGGTGTAGTCTAAAGCCAGAACCGTACCTTTAGACTCCAACTCTGTTGCATAACTCACTCCCATACGCTGAAGGTTGGCATACAAGTAAGGTTTCGTACTAATTATTTTCTTTGTAGTCAGTGCCTTACTGTACCATATACGTTGACGTGGGTCATAGTTTTTTTCTTTTTTATATTTAGAAATGAGTATGAGATTTTTGTCTAAAAAAGCAACCTGTTGTACATTGTCTATAATGGTGAGAATGGTCCATTTTGTCGTTTTAGGTGCCAAAAAAGTTTTATAAATGTGTGGGTCATCGTCCATGTTTACCACTTCATAAAAGTGTCCATCTTTTTGAGCAAAGTAGAGGGCATAAATATCAGGTGTGATTTCAAGCACCTGTATCAAGCCTAGAAGAGCAGGGTGAAAAGGGTCAAATGTAATGGGTTCTAAAAGATCTTTATGCTGACGTTTGGCATTGAGGATGTTAAGTGTATGTTCACGTTTTTTATTTAAGTGATTAGAAATGTTATTGGAGATGATTGAAAATGTTTTATGGGTAGACTCCAAAGCCATTTTTTCAGAAAAATAATATTGTAAAAAAAGTAAGGCACAGGCAATTAAACCTACTAAAGTAAGAAAAATTGCCAAAATATTGGTTTTAATGGACATTTTAAACATAAATACTTTTCCCTTTTATCTGTAATAGCTAATAGCTCTGAAATACTTCTTTAAAAATGTCTGGAATACGTGAAGGTTTCCCCTCTGCAATGTAGACAAGTACCACTTTCATGGAAAATATTTTGACTTCGTCTTTCCAAATTTCATGGAGTAACACAGTAGAAGAATTTTTGACTGAAAGTACAGAAGTGTCCACTGTTAACATGTCTCCCAGTGTTGCTGTAGCCAAAAAGTCTGCTTCAATGTTACGGACCACAAAACCAGAGTTCTCACCCAAAGTTGGAGACATGTTTCTCTTAAAAAACACTTCAGAACGTGCTCTCTCACAGTACTTAATATAATTACTATGGTAAACAATCCCACCTAAATCGGTGTCTTCATAATAGACGCGTATTTTCATTTTAATTCCTTTAATGTAATCATTGACATAAATCTTCCAGAACAGCCTTTTTCTTTACGGTAAGAGAAAAAGCGTTCTACTTCACAGGCGGTGCAAATCTTAGACATTTCTATGTTTTTTTCTTGAAGGCCTGCAGAAACTAGTTGTTCTTTATTGATAGAGGGTAAGTCTAACATAAACTTGGTTCCTTTTGCAGTACATGCATCAGGGTGGTTGAAAAAATGTTTTGCCACATCTTCTCCTACTTCATAACAACATTTCCCTATAGACGGTGCAATGCCTGCAATGATGTCTTTGGCTTCTGAGTGAAAAACTTCAGACATTTTTGCTACTGTTTTTGCTACAATTTTAGCTTCAGTACCTTTCCAACCTGCATGCACAGCGGCTATGACTTTTTGTTTTGGGTCATAGAGTAAAATAGGCACGCAATCCGCAGTGAGAATACTCAACACCACTTGGGATACGTTTGTGATGAGTGCATCACAATCTTCTATGGCATCAGACAGGGAAGTCCACCCTTTGCTCTCGTTCGCTTCAATGACTTTTATATGGTCAGAGTGGGTTTGGTTTGCAACAATAAAATGTAAGTCATCACTACTACCTAAATGTTTGGCCAATTGTTTTCTATTGTCAACAATTTTCTCAGTATCTTCTCCTGTATGTAGAGCCAAAGAAAAGGTATAAGGTAAGTCTTGAGACTTAGTACTTACCGCATGCATAAGGGCAGGGGAGGTTTGAAAGTGTCTAAAACGATAAAAATCAAGCATAATACTTAACTCCTTTTAGATATAATAGCAAAATTCATAAATTAATGAAACATATAGCAGGGGATGAGGAGACGAGATGGAAGGTTGGTTAGACTTTGATAGAGGTATCTTAAAACGGTTCTCCTATACACTCATGTTTCAAATGATCCCTATATTTGTCATCTCTTCATACCTCGTAAGAGAAATTAACCCGCATCTTTTTGCCAAACAAATGGTCTATTATGCCATTGCAACTGTGGCATTTTTCGTGGCTGCTTTTGTTCCATGGCGACAAATACTCTGGTGGTTTGTACCTGTTTTTTATGTGGCAAACTTAGTTTTGTTAGTGGCTGTAGAGTTTATTGGTAAGACCATTCTAGGTGCACAAAGATGGATAGAAATCCCCGGTATTGGGGTGACTATCCAACCCTCAGAGTTCATGAAAGTAGCTGTTATGATGATGTTGGGCTATATCATTAGCCGAAAACCTCCTGAAGAGAGCGGTTATGGCCTATGGATGTTCATCAAACTTTCTATTGTGATTATTATTCCTTTTTTACTTATTGCGAAAGAGCCTGACTTAGGTACAGCATTGGTTTTACTCATTACTGGTTACGGGATACTTTTTGTCATAGGTATAGATTGGAAAATCTGGACGGTACTTTTCCTAGCATTGGCCTTCTCTGCACCTGTTTTGTATGGACACTTAAAACCGTATCAAAAAAAGCGTATTTCTGACTTCGTAGGAAAGCCAAGTTACCATGTTAACCAAGCACTTATAGCCATTGGTTCAGGTGGTATGGAAGGTAAATCTAAAGAAGATTCCACACAAACACAACTTGACTTCCTTCCCGTCTCTTCAACAGACTTTATTTTTGCCTATTTGGGAGAGAGATTTGGTTTTAAAGGGATGATGACAGTCATCGCACTCTATGCACTGCTCATTTTTAATTTACTCTACATTACGGTCAAATACAAGAGCGATTATCTCATCAAAGTATTTGCCTCCGGACTGGCCTTTTTGTTCTTTGTATACATGACAGTAAACATTTACATGATCATTGGTTTAGCCCCTGTTGTGGGGCTTCCACTGCCCATGCTAAGCCACGGAGGAACTTCATTTATCATATTTGCAGTTATTTTTGGAATTTTACAAAATCTCATTGCTTTTAAAGATTACAACCGCTATAATTCTGACGCGAAAGTCGTCATGCAAACGAAAGATTTTCAATAACCAGGGTTCTTAGCTCAGCTGGTTAGAG
>WTAE01000023.1 GCA_013139765.1 Sulfurovum sp. | reverse complement strand
GGTTGTTCATTCTTCCCCAAATACCCCACAAGAGAAACTTTGATAAAACTCCTATTTACAATATAATATTCTAAGGAAATCCTATGAAATATATATTATTGAGTGTCATAGCCGTATTGATACTCCTGACATTTTCTAAAAAAGAGACCGAAATGATGCCACTTAGCACTGAAGATACTATTTTGACATTTGGTGACAGTTTGACTTTTGGATATGGTGCTAAGACGGATGAAAGTTACCCTACACTGCTTGCTAAATATACAGGATTAAGGGTTATTAATGCTGGGGTTAATGGAGATACTTCTGAGGCTGGATTGCGACGTTTAGGCGCTTCTTTGAAGGATCCTTCTATTAAATTGACGATTCTCTTTATGGGAGGCAATGATATTATCCTTAAGAGGTCCATGCAAGATTTAAAAGAAAACCTCAGAAGTATGATAAAGATGGCAAAAGAAAAACAGATTGATGTGTTACTTATTTCTGTGCCAAACGTCACCCTTTTTGGACTCTCTCCCATTGACCTTTATGAAGAGCTTTCAAAGGAAGAGGATGTACCTTTGCTTTCTGCTATGCTCGCAGACATTCTTTCTGACCCCTCACTTAAAATTGACCAAATACACCCCAATGCTAAAGGCTATGAAAAGATGGCTCAAGAAATTTTTAAAAGTCTAAAGAGAGATACCCAAAATGTTAAGGTTTCAGAAGAAGGTTATTACTGTATGTTTTGTATGGGTTGTGCAGAAGAGAGGAGAAAAGAAGAAGCCAAAGCTTCTTCTAGGTAGTACTATGTGTGTGAAGTGACAGACTTAGTTGCTGTAACGGTACGCATAATCTGCTTCAGTGATTTTGTCACCTTCACCTTTACCTGCATACGGGTAAAGTTCTTCTGAACCTGGTCCAACATCGATGCTAGTATTATACGTAACATTTTCAGTGTACTTCGCTACATCTGTTCTCCATGGAGAGTTAGAAGGTAGTAACTGGTTTCCATTTGTATCTGTTGCATCAGCCAATTTTGACCATTGAATCCATGAACCATCATACATATGTGTTTTATAGTTAAGGATTTCAAATGAAGCAAACGTAATTAAGGCTGCTCTTGTTCCTGTTCTACAGTATGTATAGACATCACTGTCTTTTTTAACACCAAGGTTTTTAAATGCTTTTGCAAGTTCACTTTTTGACTTAAATGTCATAGAACTGTCTCTTGCATCAATTTTACCATCACCATTAAGATCTTTTACATAATCTTCTGTGTTAATTACGAAACGATACTCAAGGTTTTGTGCACCTTTGATATGTCCTTCAAATGCACCATAACACATTGATGTGTGGTCTTCACCACAAAGAAGAATTTCTGCTTTAGATCTTTTAGTTGCGATATCTGCATTATATTCAGCAGAAGAACGACCATCAATAATGACATTCTTTTTATCATTTGCATCTACAACATTCATCATGTCTTCCATACTTGCGAAGAGTTCAAATCTGTCTCCAGCTGGAAGTGTTTTGATAGACTTGAAGTTTTGACGCTCTGCTGGATAACGACCTGCATCCATGTCACCGTAATCAAGTTTTCCGCCTGGTGCCATAAGGTACTCAGAACCATACTCTGTAAACATAGAAGCTTTAGATGTTACGCCTGCAGTTAAGATTTCAGGGTTAAGTTCTGGATCAAACATATACATTGCTGTACCATTCATGACAGAAACATGATCACTTTTCATTCCCCAGTAGTTCATTGTCCATAAGAAACGTGAAGCCAATGCAATGTTCTTTGGTTCATCACTTGCAACCACAACAAGAAGCATGTCTTCTAGTGGATTAATGTCATAAGCCCAAAATGCACCGTCCATACCAGTCATGTCACCAGCAAAAATAGGCATAGGAATGTCTGAGATACCATCGTTTCTTGTATCACCAGTAGTTGTACAACCTGCTGTTCTGTCAAATGTATACACATGCACATCATCATGTTTAATGAATGGTGTAGCACCTGGCAATAATCCTACTTGCATGATGAAAAGACGACCGTTTACATTTGCCGGTTTATTCTCTTCCCAATTGTTAATCCATTTTGCTGCTTGCGTAGCATTTACCAAACCAGCTTGATTTTGTCCATAATCACTCTGAGCGTTGTTAAGCGCTTCAATGGTTTTGATGGATTCAACTTTCTCTTGTTGTCCTCCCAAGATGTTGTCTAAGAATCCTGCTTGAAGACTCACTGTACACAATACTGCCGCAGCAGCCAATGTTATTTTATTCATATTTTTTCCTTGTTTTTTTATGAAGTAGGAGTATAAGAGAAAAATAAATAAAAGCATAGTAATTATTTAGCTTAATAAATATTTAAGAATTAAAAAACTTATATGTAACTATGTGAAACATAGATATAAAATATAAATAATTTGATTTATAATAATCATAAGGACAAATTATTTAAAACCTAAGGCTGACCTGGGCTTAAGCATTTTGAAAAAGGATAGTTTCAGCGTTGGCTAGCTAAAGTATAGCTAGTGAAGCTATGGGATGCAAGAATGTTAGTTTATTATAAAGTTAGTTTATAAGTATGAAACTATGTCATTTTTTTCATCTAAATAGTGATTTTGGAGAAGAAGTACAATGTTTAGAGCAGTCAACCGTGAAGGTACCTACACCACCAAGTATGATGATGCAAAAAAGAAATTTGGTACGGATGATTTGATGCCTTTATGGGTGGCTGACATGGATGTAGCTTCTCCTCTTTGTGTACAAGAAACTTTAGCCAAAAGAGCTGCCCATCCTGTGTATGGTTACACCGTTTACCCTCCACGATATTATGATGCCATACAAACATGGATGAAAAAACGTTTTGATTGGTCCATAGAACAAGGGTGGATTGTGCCTTGTTATGGTGTGGTTCCCTCTATGAATTTTGCCATTGAAGCGTTTAGTGCTGCGGGTGATAGCATCATGATACAGTCTCCTATCTACCCACCTTTTATGAGCTCAGTGAAGCATAAAGAGAGAAAAGTACTTGACAATACTTTAGTCTACAAAGAGGGTGCCTACCACATAGACTTTAAAGACTTTGAAGCCAAAGCCAAAGAGGCGAAACTCTTTTTACTCTGCTCTCCTCATAACCCAAGTGCAAGGTCTTGGAATACAGATGAGTTAGAACAAATGATTGCCCTTTGTCGTAAACATGATGTTTTAATTATTGCAGATGAAATCCATGCAGACATTGTCTACGATAAGTTACACCACTCTGTAGGCTCTTTTTCTGAAATGATGCAACATTGTGTCATCCTTAATGCCCCTTCTAAAACCTTTAACATTGCAGGCTTAAACACTTCGTATGCCATCATCCCCAATGAGCATTTACGTAAACGCTATAATGTAGAGCAAAACAAATCGGGCATAACAAATGGAAACCCTTTTGGTATTGAAGCATTGATGTCTGCGTATGAAGAGGGTGATTTGTGGCTTGAGACACTTAAAAAACATTTAAAAGCAAATGTTTTGTATGTGCAAGACTTTTTAAAAGAACAGCAAATTCCCATAACTTCACTCCCAGTGGAAGCAACATTTCTTATGTGGCTTGACTGTTCTGCTTTAGGATTCACGCAAGATGAACTAAAAACATTTTTCTTTGAAAAAGCAAAACTTGGACTGAATGATGGAAGAAGTTTTGGAGATGCAGGTCTTGGATTTATGCGTTTAAATGTAGGCACATCTAGGGAAGTCCTTGAAGTGGCTATGTCGAGACTAAATAAAGCATGGAAAGAATTAGTATGAGAAAATTTATGATGAAAAGCATGGCAGTTTATTTACTTTTGTCATTGGGTTTGTTCGCTGCTTTACCTCAGGGTATCAATGAAAAGATACGCCAATCAGGTATTGCAAAAAAAGACCTTAGTATTTACATCAAAGAAGCGGGACGTGGCGGTAAAGTTGTGGCTTCTTTAAATGCCAATACAACACGTTCTCCTGCGTCAGTCATAAAAGTACTCACCACTTATGCTGCTGTGTTAAAGTTGGGCTTTAATTACCGTTGGCCTACAAGATTTTACAGCACAGGCAAAATTAGACATGGTGTTTTACAGGGAGATTTACTTGTAAAAGGTTATGGTGATCCTACTTTGGGCTCTAAAGATTTAACAAAAATAGTCTCTTACATTAAAGCCCAAGGCATTCGTAAAGTAAAAGGAAATATTGTCATAGACAGAACGTATTTTGATGTAGGAAATAAAGATACTTCTGGTTTTGACAACCACCCGTACTCTGCGTATAATGCCATGCCAGATGCGATGATGTTTAACGAACGCATAAGTACTGTACGTGTGACACCCAACAAAAATAGTGTGAGTAAAAAAACGCCAGACTACAGTTACACGGTGGTCAATAACTTACAATACGTAAACCGTGCATGTAAAGGAAAATACTCTTGGCCAGGTGTGAGAATAGACAAAACAGGTGTCAGTCCTCAAGTGACACTAAGAGGTCAAATCTCTAAACGTTGTGGGACAAGAAGTATTTCTCAAGTGATCACCAAACCCTATAAGTCTTTTTACTATGCGCTTAAAGCTAAAATGAGATCTGAGGGTATCACCGTGAGTGGGAGTTTAAAACTAAAGAAAATCCCAGCTTCTGCACATGAGTTGTTTACCTATTATTCGAAATCTTTAGAATATATTGTCTCAAAAACAGCCAAAAAGTCTAACAACCTTTACGCCAGACACCTCATGCTTCTTTTGGGTGCAAAAACCTATGGGGCACCTGCAACTTTAAAAAAAGGTAGGAAAGCCATTGTGAAAATTTTAAATGGTAAGGGTGCTTTGCCAGGTGGGACCTTACACATAGACAATGGTTGTGGCCTTTCACGTGTGTCAAAAATGAATGCAAAAACCTTAGCAACAGTGTACGACTCTGCGTATGACCGTTATGGAAAAAGATGGATGAAAACCCTCTCTATCGCTGGGGTAGATGGCACCATTAAACGTCGTTTTAGAGGCACAGTTGTGCGTAAACGTGCCTGGATGAAAACAGGTACGTTAAGACGGGTAAAAAACATAGGCGGCTATGTTAAAAACAGAGCAGGTAAAACGTATACGGCTGTCGTTTTGGTGAACAGTACCAAAGCCAAGTACCGTGGGGCAAAACTACAAAATGAGATACTTAAATGGCTGGTACAAACGTCTGCAAAACCTACAAAGAAAAGACAAGGTACAAAACGTGCAAGCACAAGTGTGCAATCTAAAAACACGTATTATGTGCAAGTAG
>WTAE01000195.1 GCA_013139765.1 Sulfurovum sp. | reverse complement strand
ATCATTCTTGCAACGGTAGTGGCATTAAATCCTACTTTGGTTTGAGCGATGATAGCATTAACAAGATGAGGATTTGAGCCCTTTATACCTCTTTTCTCATCACTTCTAATACGTTCGTTGGTATAGGTAAACTGTAGAATTTGGGCATCTTTTAAACTTGTGTAGATGAGATAATCCCCAGAATTTGAGACGGTGTCTTTAGTGATCCCTACCACTTTATACTGTTCTCTGCCTAGCTTGATAAACTCTCCTAGGCTATAGCCAGTTTTTTGTGATACAACTATCTCGTAGTGAGATTTTTCTATCACTCTTCCTTCTATAAGCTTTTTGTTATCTATCACTTCTATATTTCCAAAGGGATCATACCCTATAAGCATTACTTTGAAATCTTTGCCTTTGTTTATCATCTGAAAGGTTTGGAATGTGATAGCCCCTGACTCTTTGATACCATCTTGATAAGAGATTTGATGTTTTAAATCTTCATGGACTTTTGAAGTTTGAGCAAAGGGTCCTAGCGTATCTTGTTGGACTACCCAAATATCAGCTTTGATGTCACTGACCAAAACCTCCGCGTCAAATACCATACCACGATAGACCCCAATCATAATAATCACAATACCCAACAGTACACCCACACTAATAGCCGTAACAATAAACTTGCTGAGTGAATGGCTTATATCCTTATAGGCTAGATTAATCATTGATGATTTTCATCCCATTTGAGAGAGGCTTTTTCTTAGGGTTTGGTATCAAAATTTTATGAGATATATCAAACGCTTTAATCCCTGCATGTTTTCTTTGGTAGGCTAAAATATCTAAAGGTACAAATTTGGCTTTACTCTCTTTATCCAAGATCCAAACACCTGTTTTTTATTTATAGATTACTAGTGTTTTGGTAGGTATCTTGACGATATTTTGTAGTTTTTTTGTAGTGATAGAAACACTGGCTTGTTCTTCGAGATAAAAGGGTATCGCTAAGTTATCAAATGCCACATCCACTTCTCTTTCATTGGTTACACTATTGTTGATAGGTTTAATATTGACGACTTTTCCTGCTACTTTTTCGTTAGAAGAACGAAGCTTTATCATCGATTTGTCCCCTATCTTAACATCTCCACTCATACGTGTATCAATATAAGTCTTCACCCAAATATCTTTGGGGTTGACTATCTCTATAATGGTTTGATTGGGTGAGATAATTTGATAATTTGAGATAGACTTTTTAACAATATATCCATCCACAGGAGACAAAATCGTGTATCTTTCCAGCCTCTTTTTAAGTCCACTTATATTGGCTTTTATCTGATCTATCTGTTTGTCAAAAGAGACTATTTTGGATTTGATAGTAGCTATCTTTAGTTTTGCAATATCTCTTGCAGTCTGATATTTTCTATAATTTAGTTCTGCAAGTGAGCCTTGTTTATACAGTGTTTCATTTTTAATAAATGTATGATTTTCATATTCATAGGCGATGATAGCACTCTGCTCATCTATCTTAAAACCATCACGATCACTTTGTGACTTTTCCAAAATAGCTATGGCTTCATCTATTTTATCTTTTAAATCTATACTATCAATAGTGGCGATAAGCGTTCCTTGTTTGATAAAATCACCCTCATTCACAGTTAAGTCCAATACTTTACCACCATAAATAGAACCTATTTTATAGATATCTTTAGCACCAACATTCCCCACACCATTGACTCGAACATCCATATCCGCTTTTACGGCAGTTATAGCCTCATACGTATGCTTAGGGATATAAACCTTTTTGTAAATCCCAAATCCTATTAATCCTGCAATGGCTATAGTTATTATGTATTTTTTTATCATATCCCTATTCTCCTCATTATTTCAAATAGTCTACCATGAAAGTATTAGCCAAATGTGAACCATCAGTAGATTTTTCCTCATAGCCTTTTAAATTATTGTACAATATCTCAAATTTTATAGTAAGGATTTCTATTGCCCTATGTACTTAAACAATATGACGTAATAGAGGGGGAACTAGTAGAAAACTTTTTAGTAGATGTTGTAAAACTCTCCGTTACACTGGCACATAAACTCTTAAAAAATGCTAGAATCATTGATCATAAAAATAAACGTTTACAAAAAGGAAAAGTACTCAAATCTGGCTATATAGAAGTCATCATCTTTGAGCCCATAACCAAAGGCTTAAAACCACTCTTTCAAACAGAACATTTTGCACTTTTTGATAAACCATCAGGTCTACTTGTTCATCCAACTATCCGTTCTACAGAGTACACACTTTTAGATGAAGTACGATACCAGTTTGGAGATGAGGCTAACTTAGTACACCGCATAGACGCAGAGACATCCGGACTCATACTTGTATCTAAAAATGGATACGCTGACTATCTATTAAGAGAAATGTTTGAGAAAAAAGAGTTTTCAGAAAAAGCCATTATCAAAAAATACAAAGCCCTCGTGGAGAATGAACTAAAAGAAGACACTCTCATAAATGCAAAAATTACGCCTTCAAATGGTTTAATAAACCTAAAAATGCAAACATCTCCAAATGGGAAAGAATCAAGTACGTTAATACGTCCCCTAAGCTACAACAAAAGCACAAACCAAACCTTAGTAGAAGCCATACCCTACACAGGAAGACAACACCAAATAAGAGTACATTTAGAGTCCATAGCATATAGAATTGTAGGTGACCCCATATATGGACTTGATGAAACGTTTGTGGATGATTTTTTAAATGATAAGATTGAAAAGAGTGAACGCATAAAAATGACGGGGGCTTCAAGACTGATGCTTCATGCTTATTATTTAGAGTTTACGTTTTTAGATACGACTTATATATTTTGCTCTAAACAAGCCTTTTGTGAAGAACCTCTCCAGTAATTGTATTAATCCCCTCTATGTCTCTTCCCATTAAAAGTAAGCACCAACGACAGTCTAATCTTTTCTTTTGTGTCCAATACTAAAAATTCAAAACCATTGATGAGTTCCATCGTTTGTACCAAAGCTTTTATCTGTTGTTTCTCTTTCTTTTTTTCTTGTTCTGCGTTTTGATAATATTCAATCGTAGAGGGGATTTTTCTTTCCATTGCAACGGTTAATTGATCAAAAAAATCAGATGATATAGGATTGTACATACATACCTTTCTTGAAATTTAAATTATTAGAGGGTTCCTAAATACAAGTATAGCAAAGAGAATTGTTAAAGCCATCAATATTATGGGCAATATAAAAAACCCAAAACTTATTGAGACCTGTAAATACTACCATATAGAATTTAATGATGAACAGTATCATAGTGCTATTTATGATGTAACTAAGACCTTGGAAATTTTAAATAATATGGAGTGTAAAATTATTTAGCTAAACCATGTATTTAAAACTCTATTTTTACCTCTTTTGATTGTTGAATATAGAGGAAGGTATTTGTAAAACTATATTGATCCACTTCTTCCATACCCTCTTCTTTATATGTGAGTAAATAGTCAAATCCATCTAATTCAATGTTTTTAACTTTTTTTAAATAAACAATGTAAAGTAATAAATCAGCTAAATCACTGACTCTGAAATTTGAAATGTATGCATTACTTCTCTTTTTATTTAATATGTAATTATTGCAAGATATTCTGAAAGTTTCTTGTGATGAGACTAAATACAAAAAGTTTAAAATTCATGTGGTTTTTTATAAAAAAGAGCTTCTTTTCAATAAGCTCTTTTTAATTTTATGAAAGAATTTTTAAAAGTTCTTTTGCAACGGCTTCAGAGGAACCAGGATTTTGTCCTGTTATTAATTTACCATCCCTAATAACATGTGAATTCCAATCATCTACCTTTGAGTATAAGGCACCCTTTTCTTTTAAAGCGTCTTCCAATAAAAAGGGAACAATATCTTGAAGTTGAACCGCTTCTTCTTCGGTGTTGGTGAAAGCAGTAACTTTTTTACCCTTAACTAAATACTCACCATTGGGGAGTTTAACCTGTAACAAAACAGCTGGTGCATGGCAAACAGAAGCAACAGGCTTATCTGCTTTTACAAAGGCTTCAATTAATGCAATAGAGTTTTCATCCTTTGTTAAATCCCATAAAGGTCCATGACCGCCTGGATACATAACGGCATCAAAGTCACTCTCTTTTACACTTGCAAGTTTAACTGTATTTGCTAATACTTCTTTTGCTCTTTCATCTTCTTTAAATCTTTGTGTTGATGCGGTTTGAAAATCAGGGGTATCACTTGCAGGGTCAAGTGGTGGTTGACCCCCTTTTGGTGAGGCCAGTGTAATCTTCACTCCTGCATCAAGTAACGTGTAGTATGGTGAAGCAAATTCTTCTAACCAAAACCCTGTTTTTCTTCCTGTATCTCCAAGTTTATCATGTGAAGTAAGTACTATTAAAATATTCATAATCTTTCCTTTGCAATTTATATCATATAGTATACGATATTATTTAATTTTCAAACAATATATCTGTTCTAATTAATATATTTAACCCCAGAGCTAATCATATTTGAACTATGTAAGGGGTTCATTATATCACTAAGACCTTGGAGATTTTAAATAGTATGGAGTGTAAAATTATTTAGCTTAACCGTGTATCTAAAACTGCTTCTGTGGGATATCCTACTTGTTTGTCAGAAGAGTAGAAAATGGGTTAGAGGCGAAAACCTTATAAAGTTATATATTTTATAAGGTTTTCATAACAAGTCATTTTTGATATACATAGTTATGTGGAGTAAAACACATATTTGGATTGATAACTGGCAGTAATCTGATTATTCACGGGCAAATAGATTGATCAAATATCCAACTAGAAAAAACGCGAAAGCTACTAAACTGATTGGTGGTAACCCCCCGTGCCATCCTGCCGGATTAATCCAGCCGGAATAGCCCATGAAGAATAGGTGAATACCTCCCAATAACAGTGCCCAGATAAGGAATTTACGTGATGTAATGAAACCTATAAATATTTTGTCCTCTAGCATGCGAGTTTGGAAGCTCAAATTGAAAGCCCATAAAACTACAAAACTCAGTATTCCTGCTAACATACTAATACCAGCAACTCCCGTTAAGGACCCATTTTCCTCAAAAAGCTTGCTGAACACAGCTGGTGAAAAAAGCATAAAACTCATTAGTGCATGCACGAGTGCAAATAGGAAACCGCTCATGCCTAGTGCCTTTCGCGCATTGAGCCAAGCCTCCGATATAGGGAGACCCAAGCTTTTAGCGGGTCCAAGAGTAAAATTGAATGTGACTAATACAAAAGCACCTAAAGATATTCCCTTATTTAGAATGAAGAAGGGGAAGTCTTTCCAGGGAACAGAACCAAAGATATGGTAGCGCAAAACAGCATAGCCAATTGAAATTAACATTGTAACGGTAATTATCGCTACGCTCGCGTTACGGTAAGAATTATCTTTCATATATAGCCTTTATTTTCAATTCAGTCAAATATATACTATCTTAATTCTACAAAAATCAAAACCTTATAATCTAACATATTTTATAACGTTTATCGCTGTAGCGATGTTTGTAGACCATAAATACATACCCTCCCATATAAAACCTTATAAAATGTTCTATATAGGAGGTTTTATAATGATTTACTTTCTCATCACACCATTCCCAACTTCAACAAAAAAGCCTGAACCATTGCCACCTCTTTAAATGCTTCGAATCTTCCAGAAGCACCACCATGTCCTGTGTCCATGTTTGTATGGAGTAAAAGCATGTTGTCATCAGTTTTATGGTCACGTAATTTAGCGACCCACTTTGCTGGTTCCCAGTACTGTACCTGTGAGTCATGTAACCCTGTGGTTACTAACATGTGTGGGTACTCTTTTTTCTCTACATTGTCATAAGGAGAGTACGCTAACATGTAGTCATAAAATGCTTTGTCATTAGGGTTTCCCCATTCATCATACTCACCTGTGGTCAAAGGAATGGTATCGTCTAGCATCGTGGTGACCACATCTACAAAAGGCACTTGTGCGACTACCCCTTTGTAGAGTTCCGCTTTCATGTTAACTATACCACCCATGAGCATGCCCCCTGCACTTCCACCTTGTGCAAAAAGTTTTTCTTTCGAGGTATACCCTTCTTTGGTCAAATACTCAGAACACGCTATAAAGTCAGTAAAAGTATTCATCTTTGTTAACAATTTACCATCTTCATACCAAGACCTTCCAAGTTCCTCCCCACCTCTTATATGCGCAATGGCATAAACAAAACCCCTATCCAGTAAAGAGAGTCGTGAAATGGAAAATGAAGCATCCATTGAGTAGCCGTAAGAGCCATAAGCGTATTGAAGCGTAGGGTTTGTCCCATCTAAGACTAAACCTTTTTTATAAACTATAGAAAGGGGGATTTTCTTTCCGTCTGTTGCAGTTACCCATGCACGTTTACTCTCATAGTCTTCTTTGTTAAATTGACCTAAGATTTCTGTCTCTTTTAAAAGAGTTTTTTCTTTACTCAGCATGTTAAAACTTATGGTCGAATTTGGTGTGGTTAAAGAGTTGTACCCATAACAAAGTAAGTTGGTATCAAAATCAAGGTTCATGGAAACATAGGCATCATACACTTCCTCACCAAAATCCAAATAGTATGACTCTTCTGTTTTAGTGTTAAGTATTCTAATTTCTGTTAAGCCATTTCGCTTCTCTTCTAACACTAAAAAGTCAGTAAAGAGTTCAAAACCTTCGAGCAAAACATCTTCTCTATGGGCTATAAGCTCTTGCCAGTTCTCTTTAGATGTATGCTCCAAGTCACAGCTCATGAGTCTAAAGTTTTTCGCTTTATAGTTGCAAGCAATGACAAACTTGTCTTCATGATGCTCAACCATATATTCCAAGTCACGCTCACGCGCAGCAAA
>WTAE01000020.1 GCA_013139765.1 Sulfurovum sp. | reverse complement strand
CACCCATAGACTCTACAATTTTTTTAGCTTTCACAAAGGCAAGCAGCTTCTCACTCATGCTACTCAAAGTTCTCGTGGTTTCTATATACGTTTTTACGACATCTCGTTTCATCATAGCATCTTTGTTGATGACTTCAAACATTAAAAATTTATCTCTATGAATCGATATTTTAAGACTTACTTCAGAGTTGGAACTTAGAGAAATGATATCTTTTAACATGATTTCTAACACTTGTTCAATATAATCATTGTCCCCAATAATGTAACGACCTACACTATTTTCGACATCATAATAAATGCTATGGGCATTTGCCTGTATGTCCTGACTTAACTTGTTGGTCAAAATATGTAACAATCCACTCAAGCGAAAAGGTTGATTTTCAATTTTTATTTTTCGCATTTCAAGTCTATATTTTTCAAGAATTTCAAAATTGGTTGTATGATTTTGCGATGGTGAAGAAGCTATAGTGTCTTTAACTCTCTTTTTTTTGAAAACAAATTTACGGATGAGTATGAAGCCTATGACAAGAAGTAGTATAATAAACCCATATATAAAGCCATTCTCTGCAACACGACCCTCTTCTGCAAAAAGACCTACCCCTGAACCCATTAAAAAAAAGATTATTTTCATGTTTTTCTATCACTTTATTTAAAAAATTTGTTTTTTATTGCCATTAGTATAGCTAAAAGCTAAAGAGTTCATCATTATATCTCCATTCACAATACTAGACAAACTTTTAAAGTTCTCATCAAAAATAACGATATCTGCATCATAGCCTTTTTTGAGTTGACCTTTTTTGAGTCCTAACTTTTCTGCCGGTATTTTTGTGACTGCATTCACCGCTTCCACTTTGCCCATGGAAGTATGTTTTGTCATGTTTAACAAGGCTTCATTTAGACGCAAGACAGAACCTGCCAGTGTGCCATCTTCTAACGTCGCTTTCCCCTCTTCTACAGTGACTACTTGTCCACCGAGGTCATACTCTCCACATATCATACACCCTGCCCTCATGGCATCTGTGATGATGTGCAATTTATCTTTTTTTGTTTTATAAACTAGCTCAAGTATAGAAGGATGGGTATGAACAAGGTCTGCGATAATGTCACAACTCACCTCAGCATTGTCAAACACAGCACCCACAATACCTGGTGCACGGTGATGAAAAGGACTCATGGCATTAAACAAATGTGTGGCATGAGAAATGCCCCAAGAAAAACTCTTTTGACTCTCTTCATAGGTCGCATCTGAATGACCGATGCTTAAGATGACATGTGGGTACTCTTTTATCATCTGTTTTATAAATGCCTCAGCCCCTGAAACTTCTGGAGCGATAGTGATCATCTTCACTTCAGACATATACTTTTCAATCAAAGAAAAGTTTGCTGTTTGAACATAATGTTTGTCTTGGGCCCCATGTTTAGTAGCATTGATAAATGGTCCTTCTAAATGAATGCCCACTATCTTTGCCCCAGTCACATTTTTAGCATGCTTTTGAATATTTTGTAAAGCATTGTCAATAGCTTCTGTTGACATGGTCATCGTCGTAGCAAGAAAAGAAGTGGTACCTGTTTGAAGCAGTGTAGTAGAAAGTGTTTCTAGTGCTTCAAGTGTGGCATCCATCACATCCGCACCACCTGAACCGTGTACATGCATGTCAATGAAGCCAGCAGAGACATACGCCCCTTTGGCATCAATAAGTTCAATCTTATCAGAGTCTGAAAGTATAAGGTCATCTAAAATATCAACAATCTTCTTGTCAAAAAGCAATACTTTGTCTTCTATGATTTCATCATCGATAAAAAGTTTTGCATTATAAATAGCTGTCATATTTTACTTCTCTTCGCGTAGTCTTTCTTTAAGTACACGTTTGAGTACTTTACCTGTCGCATTTTTAGGAAGCTCATCAATGACCTTTATCTGCTTAGGTATCTTATAATTGGCAAGGTGCTCTCGCATATACTTTTTGAGTCCTGCTTCATCTAAACTTGTTGTGTCTTCGGAAAGTTCAATGTAGACCACCGGTATTTCACCTGATCTTTCATCCATCACACCAATCACAGCAGAAGAGCCTACCCCTTCAAAAACATCAATCACTTCTTCTATCTCTCTAGGATACACATTAATACCTTTGGAGATAATCAAATCTTTTTTTCTATCTACAATAAACAAAAAGTCTTCATCATCCATGTATCCCATGTCACCCGTAAGCAGCCAACCGTTAATAATGGTTTCATCTGTGGCAGTAGGACGACCTAGATACCCTTGCATTACATTGTCCCCTTTGACAATAATGTCACCGATCATGCCAGCATCTACTTCAGACATCTCTTCATCTACAATTTTCATTTCATAACCGTAGAGTGCTGTACCTACAGAACCTGCTTTTTGTTTTTTAAAGGTGTTCATACACACAGCAGGGCTGGCTTCTGAAAGCCCATACCCTTCAAGCAGTGTTGCACGTTTAAAGCGTTGGGCCATGGCATCCAGCGTTTTTGGTTGCAATGCTGCTGCCCCTGAAATAAAGGCACGAATACGGTTAAACCACATAAAGTACCACGGTAGTTTTGCTTTGGCCAAAGCATTATAGACATCTGGAATACCAAAAAAGATTGTCACTCTCTTGGTCAGTGTTTGTTTAAAAATGTTTGAAAATGGCTGTATAGACTTGATAATCACAATACTTGCACCCACATAAAGGGGAAGCATCACACCAATGGAAAAGGTAAAAGAGTGGAACATCGGTAAAAAGACAATTCCTCTGTCTCTTGGTTTCACATTAATGGTACGTCTTCCAGACTCAGCGTTAGAAAGTACATTTTTATTGCTTAACATGGCACCTTTTGGTTTGCCTGTAGTCCCAGAAGTGTAAATGAGTACCGCTGTGTCTTCTAAAGTAGTAGCCCTGCTTTGTACACTTGCACTTTCCTCATCCACTTCGTTAAAATCATGGTGTTGGCCACCTTTACTGGCACCTTCACCTTCCCACACAATAAACCTACACACTTGACTTGCCACAGAACTGTTCACCACTTTATCATGTATGGTGGAAGCAATGAGGACAGAAGCGGAAGCATCTTCTAAAATATAAGAGAGTTCATCTTCTTTCAAAAAAGTATTGACAGGTACCACAATGGCACCTAATTTTGAAATGGCAAATACTGAGTAAATAAACTCTGGAGAGTTGCGTAAAAAGAGTGCCACTTTGTCACCCTCTTTCACTCCTCTGTCTGCTAAAAATGCAGCCAACTTGTCACTTTTTTCAAGTATCTGTGCATAACTTATCTTCTCATCATCTACAAAAAGTGCTACTTTATTTTTACGCTTTTTTGCCTGTGCAGCAATGAGTTCATAAAAGTTATTGTATGGGTAAGACATCTTAGAACTCGTACGCTACGCCTACTGTTGTCAAGTACGCGCCACCACCACTAAAGCTACCACCATTTGCTAGCACAGGGTTATTTGTTATTGTTTCACCTGGTGCTAGGCTTACTCCCTCTTTGCTATCATACAAGAACGCTAGGCCCCATGAAAGGTTTTCTGTTTGCTGATACGCAAACCCCATTGAAAATATCCTTGCATCCGTGTCTGGGGTTTCAAAGCCTAATGTATTTAAAGGTACAGGTGATTCATCTATTGCAAAACCCATCATTGCTGTTATTTTATTGTCCATCTTAATGGTTGCACCCAATCTAAAGGTATTGGTATCTTTCCAGTTTTTAGGAATTGGGGTGTCAAAATAAGGTGTTAATCCTCCAAGATTTGCACCACCATATTCAAAATCTAAGGTTTCATATTGTGACCAAAAGGCTCTCTCATAGTTAAACTCTAAAGTGAACTTTTCTTGCCAAGTTTTAGAAATAGCAAGATTTAAACTTGCTGGTAGAGGAACAGATACACTAGCATCTCCAGAATATACTAAATTAGGGCCCGCATAAAGTTTTGCACTTCCCTCTTCATCTAAATCTACATTAGAGCGATACGTTACCGCAAGGTTTATATCTGAAGTAGGTTTATACGTCATTGCTAAATTATAACCAAACGCAAAAGTAGATCCTTCCATATCACGAGACACTTGTCCTGTACTTTTCACGATCCCTTCACTATAAAGCAATCTTACTCCCCCAGCAATACTAAAATCATCTGATACTTTATAGGCGATATTTGGACTCACTTCTATTACTTTTAGTGTAAACTCTTCAACAAATGACTTTTGAGGCTGACTTTCCCATCTTTTAGTCAATCCCCCAGGTACTACCATACTCACACCCCATCTAAAATCCCCTATTGCATCTGAAACATAATGGAAAAAAGGAATTGGAAGATTTTCTGTTTCTGATTTTCCAGAATATGGATCTATTAAAGTATATTTATTAGAAGGAAGCGTCACTAAAGTAATACCTCCCTCTACATAACTTTTACTTTCATCTAAAAAACTCATATTTGCTGGGTTATCGTAGTTTGAATCTGCCCCTATAGTATAGGCTACATTGGCCCCACTCTTTG
>WTAE01000067.1 GCA_013139765.1 Sulfurovum sp. | reverse complement strand
TTAAAAAGTATTGTGCTCTATGGGGGCGCAAACCTTACCTCTCAAGCCAATAGAATTAAAGCAGGTGTAGACATTATTGTGGCTACGTCTGGACGTTTACTGGAGCATATTCATCAGAAAAATGTCAATTTAGAGTCTGTAGACTATTTGGTACTTGATGAAGCAGACACTATTTTGGACATGGGTTTTGTACATGAAGTCTCCAAAATCATTCAACATTTGCCTCTGCGTAGACAAAATGTACTTATTTCTGCAACTTTAACAGGTAGCGTAAAACGTTTGGCGGAACAAATGTTAAGCAAGCCAAAGCTCATTGAAGTAGATGCCATGGGTACCTCTGCTAGTTCGGTAGAGCAAATTGTTTACCCTGTAGAAAAAGAGAAGAAGGCAGAACTTCTTTCGTATTTGATTGGTTCTCGAAATTACAAACATGTGTTGGTCTTTGCACGTAAAAAAGAAGTAGCGGATGAGATTACAAAAGAGTTGAACCTCTCTGGACTAAGCACGGCAGTCATACATGGGGGTAAAAGTTCAGGAGACCGTACCCGCGCATTAGAAGGCTTCAAAGAAGGCAAGATACGTGTACTTGTGGCCACAGACATTGCAGCACGTGGTTTAGACATACCTAACCTAGCAGTAGTGATGAATTATGACATCCCACATGTGACAGGGGATTATATACACCGTATAGGCCGTACGGGTAGAGCAGGGTCTAAAGGCTTGGCCATCACACTCATTTCTCCTACCGAGATGGTGGCACTCAAAGATGTTGAAAAACTGATGGGGAAAAGTATTCCTCAAGAGAAGTTAGAAGGCTATGCACCTAAAGTCATAGTAGCACAAAAAGGGGCACGTAAAAAGCCTAATGAAGTCAAACAGGCTGATGGTGCTTTTGGAAAAAAGAAGAAAAAATCTAGCACTTTTTCAAGTACTAAAAAACGTAAAGTCACCAAACGAGATGGGTTTAAAGTCTATGATGCAGCCAAACCAACAGATGACAAGAAAAAAGGTAATAAAAAAGACAATAAAAAGAGTAAAAACCGAGGACGAGGAAAACGCTAAAGATGGACTTGATTGACTACTCAACCTCACTCTTGTCATTTTTAGTCCCAGGCGTCACCATACTCCTTGCTATCACAACAGGTAGGGTAGTACTTTCCCTTGTATTAGGAGCACTTTTAGGTGCCTTGATGTTAAATGGTTTTGCTTGGGAGAGTTTTCCCTATTTATGGCAAAAGTTTTATACGATTTTTATCAAAGATGGCTCTGTAGATCTTTGGACGCTAAATATCTTTCTTTTTCTGATTTTCCTAGGTGCCACTACCGCACTCTTAACGTTAAATGGCGCCACAAGAGCTTTTGCTAACTGGGCCAAAGTACGTGTGAAGTCACGTAAAGGTGCCTCACTTTTTACTGTATTCCTTGGGATTATTATTTTCATTGATGATTACTTTAATGCCATTGGTGTGGGTGCTATAGCTAGACCTATTACAGATGAGTTTAAAATCTCTAGAGCAAAACTTGCGTACCTTATAGACTCCACTTCTGCACCTATGGTCATTTTAACGCCTATCTCTTCTTGGGGTGGATACATCATAGGTATCTTGGGTACAGCATTTGCAGCCCAGCAGATAGAAATATCTGCTTTAAGTGCCTATGTGCAAATGATTCCCATGAACTTTTATGCCATTTTAACCATAGGTTTAGTGCTCTATACAGCAGCTACTTCTTTTGATATTGGTCTGATGAAAACAAAAGAAGAACGTGCGCAAAGAGAAGGGTTATTGTTTGATGAAGACAGTGAGTTGGCTTTAGAAAAACGACCACTCACAGAGGGCAAAGATGGCAAAGCCTATGAACTTTTTGTGACTATTCTTATGATTTTTATTGTGACTATAGTTAGCATCTTTTACACAGGAGCACTTACTATTGAAGAAAAAGGTTTAGACTTTTCTTGGCTTTTGGCTTTAGAAAATGCCAATGTAGGTTTGGCTTTGGTCTTTGGTTCAGCTGCAGGATTGTTGATTGCTTTAATTTTCTCTTTTCTTAAAGGGTCTAAAGCTAAAAGTATCTTCATTGCCCTCTACAAAGGTTCACTCACCATGAAAGAAGCACTGATCATCTTGACCGCTGCTTGGTTGGTGGGAGCCATTATTAAAGACTTGCATACAGGTGCTTATATTGCGTCACTGGTAAAAGTACATTTAGACTTGGCGTATTTGCCTGCACTCATTTTTTTACTCTCCGCACTCATGGCTTTTGCTACGGGTACCTCTTGGGGAACCTTTGGCATCATGATAGGTATCACCATAGGCATTTCTGTAGAAACAGACCCTGCACACCTTCTCTTGCTGCTCTCTGCGGTACTCTCTGGTGCTGTCATGGGAGACCACTGTTCCCCAATATCTGATACCACCATACTCTCTTCTATTGGTGCCAGATCTAACCATATTGTGCATGTAAAAACACAACTCCCTTACGCACTCATCTCTGGTGCTGCAGCGCTAGCAGGTTTTTTAATGATGGGCTTTTTTGAAAGTTTAGTGCTTGCATGGTGTGTGAGTGCAGGGGTGTTGTTTAGTATTATTTTTGTGTTACGATGGAGAGAGAAGCGCTAATGTTCTTCTTGTTCCCATCGTCAGGATGGGAACGAGGGTGAAGCCATTTTACTTTAAACTTCTTTGAGTGAAAACTTTCCAATCTCTTCTAAAAATGTTGTGGCGTAAGAACCCTTTGGCAAAGTAAATGCAACTGTGAGTTTTTTTCTGTCTGTGTTGTACTCAGTCTCTACCTCTTTTGGCCAAATCCAAGCAAAACGTCTGTCCCCTCTGAGGGCATTGAGTTCAGTGTCATCATAAGGCTCTTCTAAATGGTAAGCATCTGACTGTGCTCGTTCTACCTTGTCACCACAGAGCAGTCCTGTAGGACTGACTTTCTTTTGAAAAAAGATTTGTGAAGATTGGTACATATCTTTCACATAGGTGAGTTTCCCATAAGGGTAGGGCATGAGTAGGTCTCCTAAAAAGAGTTTGAAAAAGTGTTCTTGTTTGGCAAGTACTTTAACAAGTTCTAGAGGATAGTCTAACTTTTTTGCAGCTTCTGCTATGTCGTTATTTGCAATAACTTTAGAGAGTTTAACCCTTTGGCCTAACCACTTGTTATAGAGGTAACTTTGGTACGCAGAGACTAACAGTTTCTCTTTGCTCCCTTTGAGTTTTTTCCCTGAATGGGCTATCTCTTTTCCTTGCATGTAAGAGCGACTGTCTTCACCAAAGCGCTGGTAACCATAATAGTTAGGAATACCCTCTTTTTGCATCTTTTTAGCAGTGGTTGTAAAAAACTTAGCATCTTGGGCTGAAATGTCATGTAAGACAATGGAAAAACTATTTCCTTTTAAGTGTCCCACTTTGATGGGACCTTTATTGTAGAAACGTTCAAGAATTTCCACTTTTTCAGTGGTCAAGTTTTTATTGAGTTCTTTCTCAACCCTTTTAGGAATAGAAATGTATTGAATGGTGGTTGCATTTTTGTCTTTTAAACCTGCATATCCAATGTCACGCTCTTCCAAGCCTGTGGCTGCGGCTAAGACGGTGATGAGTTTCCATGTACTCATGTCACGTTTTTGTATTTTGAGTACGAGGTAATTGCCTGTACCTGTAAACGTATAAAGTGGGATTTCTTCAACAAAAAAGCGTTCAATTGTTTGTTTAAAATCAAAGTGTAAAGGGGTATGGGAATAAGCATAAGTTTTGATGTGATTCATAGTGGAATTATAACGTAATTTATTGTAATCCTTTCTCTTGCTTCCAAACCTTATAATCTTAACTATTTTATAAGGTTTTGAGAATAAGATATTTAGGTGCTATTTAGTTGCTACTTTTTGTATAATGTTGTCTTGAACTGACACTAAAACATATAAAACCCACAAACACCCCTAAATGCAGTGGTGGTTATAATCGATCTGACAAAAAGTTAATTTACTCTAAACACAGGATAAGTAACTTTTAGGTGCTAAAGAAGTAGCCAGCATGACATTATTAATATCTTCATGATCCAACCAACTCTGAACTAAGCGATGTTCTGCTTGGGACCAGAAAGTATCAATCAATTCACTTATAGGAAAAAAATGAGAGAGTCTAGTCAGTATACTGCTTAATGCGTCTGCGTTCTTAAAATGGCTAGGATGTTTCTTTATTTTATTTTGCATACTGCTTATAGCATGCAAACCAATACTTAACCCAAGCTCTCGAAATGCCAAACGATATTCAGCAGGAAAATTGAGCTGGTTATGGGCAGCAAATGATTGCAGACTGTACTCACTATCTTGAAGTAATAATTCTAGCATGTCCGATACTTCCAAATGATGTATATCTATCAACTGAACAAGTTTATGGGCATCAGTGAGTAAACCTCCCATACCTAATGAATCTTTTGTTGCCCATTTTTCACCACTGCACATTATTGACATATCCTCAATTTCTGTTTTGAGACTGAGTTTTGACGAAAAATGTTTACCCGTTGCTTCTAATTGCTGATAGGTAATAAAGCCATCTAAGGGATCATGATGCCCCATGGAACTTACCAAAGGACGGGAAAGATCAATACTCATCTTCCAGTATATTCGTTTTCTATCACTGCCTGATGGTGTATAGGTAAATTTAGCATGTGCAACTTTTGCAAGCTCTATAGCCCATCTGTTATAGATACTGTTACCAGTTACCTGACTCACACAGTTCAGCGCATGCATCCATTTTGTAAGGTAATGAAAATACTGACCGTCCTGCACCCACTCTAGAGACTCATCAATAGGATCATTAGGCTGGCGTTCATTGAGCTTCTTCCCGATTCTTAACCCTCCGGAAGTGGGATGCTGTTGTGCTTTTATTTCATCAAGACCACTCATCCAGCCGGCATGAGTGCTATCTTTACGGTGTTTGCCTAAAACTTGATGAACCTGAGTGACCAGCCTTATGGCTAGTTCCAAACATTCCTGCACACCTGTTTGACGATAGAGTTCCAGATAATTACATACAGCAAAAGCATCCGTCCACAAATAGCGACGGGGTTCTCGTGATAAATCTGTCAAGCCTGTAGATGATGCAAAATGCTTCATTATTGTTTGAATATTAAGATGCTCTTGCATAATCTTTGCCTTTTAATACATTAATATTTATAAACCAAACGGGAATGTATCGAGCATTCCTTTTATTGTTTCTTTTGTCAAAGCTTCAACTGCATGGGTTTCATCAAACCAGATATATTCATCAAACTGATGGGGTAAAGAAGCATAGAAATAATGACTCTGTAACTCTGTTTCAGGTCTGTAAATCACACCTATCGCCCGTTCAAGACGTTCTGTCAGTAATTTTTTACGGGTTAACTCCTGCAGTGGGTAACGTAAGGGTAGAAGGAAATTATCGGCATGCACATCATGAAAAACACGTTCATAACTGTCAATACGGGATGGCTGTACCTGTTTTATCTCCATCGGTCCTCCCCATTCAGAAGCAGCGGCAACGGTTCCGTGGTCAGTACCAAAACCTATATTGTAGACTTTATCGCCATATTCTTGCCGTGCCAATTGACCTATATTTAATTCGCCACGGGCACCCATTTGTGTTGCGCGGGCATCACCAATGTGTGAATTATGTTCCCAAACAACTGCTTTTGATTGTGGACCTCTAAACTCAAGTACAGACTGTAAGGTATCAAACATGTGTTGGTCACGCTGATTCCATGAGTTGTTTTCAGCATAATACATCGTACGGTAATAACGTTCGGCATTGGCTACCAGTTTCGCATTTTGTTCAGCATTAAAAAACTTTTCTCCATTTGCCAAAGAGTATTCCAAACGTTTTTCAAGCAGATCATGTAAAGTTCTCAGTACCTCTATTTCACATTCTTTATATTCTCTGGTGATAACAGCGCGACCGTACATGGAAGGATTATCTGCCCAAGGCATTAGACAGCCATAACGTACACGGGCTACTTCTGCAGTTTCAGGATCCACTTTGTCCAAATAGTCCAGTACCATTTCAATGGAACTGAACAAACTGTATAGATCCAGACCGTAAAAGCCGATCTTTTTATCTGAAGATGCTGTTTTATCATTATGTGCTTTAAGCCAATGGGTAAATTCCAATACAGAATGATTTGCCCACATCCATGTAGGAAAACGGGAAAAAGGTTTACTCTGAAGTAAAGCATCAGGCTCTCTTCCTTGAATATAATTATTGATATGTGCTGCATCAGGCCAGTCAGCTTCAGCAGCGACTATAGTAAAACCTTTTTTCTCTATAAGCTCTTTGGTTATACGTGCACGCATATCATAAAATTCAGCAGTACCATGGGATGCTTCGCCGAGCAATACTACACGGCTGTCTCCAATACGCTCCATCAGCTCATCGAGATTCACATCACTGATATTGGCGAAGTGTTCACTCGATTTATAAATCAATTCAGATAAATTTAGCTCATCTTCATGCTTTGTGACAGTAGGAATTTCAGCTGTTTGATCTTCCCATCCCGCGGCACCGATCAATGGTACAAAACGAACACTTCCCAAGTCTTCTTCCTTATACTCTGTCTCACTGATACGTCGGATACGCAGTAATTTTTGACTTTCCAAAGAGCTCCCAACAGGAATTACCATACGACCGCCGATGGTTAATTGTTCTTTGAGTGTTTGAGGTACTTCCGGTCCTCCTGCTGCAACTATAATGGCATCAAAAGGTGCATTTTCAGGCCATCCGAGTGTACCATCACCATGCATGACTTGAACATTTTCGTAACCCAGTTCTTTTAGTTTTTTCTGAGCCGTATCTGCCAAGATCCTATGGCGTTCAATCGTATAGACATTATCACATATTTCTGCGAGAACTGCTGCGGCATACCCGGAACCTGTACCTACTTCAAGTACACGGTCATCTGGTTTCAATTCAAGAGCAGCCGTCATCAAAGCAACAATATAAGGCTGTGATATAGTCTGACTTGCTGCAATAGGCAAGGGCGAATCTCTATAGGCAAACTCAACGAGCTCTGTAGGTATAAACTCTTCACGCGGGACAGTATTTAGTGCATTCACTACAGTCTCATCGTGTAAACCACGCGCCACAAGTTGGTAATCTATCATTTCTTGTCTTAGTTGTTCAAAACTACTCATAATTAAAATCCTTTTTTTTTGTCTTTCTCTCACCTGAGATTGTTAGCATATTATCTTTAACATCGACATTGATATCTTCTTTTTTTACACTTGGAAGATCCACCTCTACATGATAGGCACTCTCTCCCTCTCTTGTATTCACAGAAGGACTAAAGTCAGAGTTAAGTACATTTCTTCCATTATCAATAAAATTATCCAAAAATGAATCGAAGTGCTCAAATCCTTTTCTGAATTCCTGTAGTTATTTAATAGGTTATAATTAATTGACTTAATTAATTATAAATTAGGTATAAGATCATGTAATAAAAAATATCAATATTTTAAAAGCCTTTATGTACTGCCTAAAATAGAAACCTTATAAAATGTACTATATGGAATGTTTTATAAAGAAATGAGACATACGAATAATAAACGTTTTAAATATAATAAAATTAAATAATTAAACATAGTTATAAGCATTATGTGGATAAGATACTTTTATAAAAAATCAAGGGATATAAATGAAAGCATTAAGTTTTAACGGAAGCGGGTCTGAGTATTTTCAGATATGGATTGTCAATGTATTGTTGACTATAGTAACAATGGGGTTGTATTACCCTTGGGCAAAAGTAAGAAATCATCGTTATTTTCATGCGAACTCTGTACTAGAAGGTAAAAACTTTGAGTACCACGCAACAGGGAAACAACTCTTTTTTGGTTACCTCATTGCTATGGCAATTTTTATTTTATACATGGTTGCTGTGCAAGTATCACCTATGGGTGCAATACTTTTTCCAATAGTCCTCTTTTTGGCCATTCCATGGCTTATTTGGAGATCGTTAAAGTTTAACATGAGAATTACTTCTTTTTCAAATGTACGTTTTGGATTTAAAGGGACTGCTGCTGCAGCATATATCAACTTTTTTCTTTATCCATTTATTTTTCTTCTTGCTATTTATGCCGTGCCTATTGGTGCTGCGGTATTGATTCCTGCATTAAGTGCTTCTGGTTCTGTTCCTTCATGGATAGCCGTTGTTGCGCCTATTGCTGTCTTGGTATCTATAGGGTTTGCCATTTACATGTTTGCATTTATGAAGAAAAAGAATGTCTCTTATGTCATTGACGGTTCACGTTTCGGACAAGGTGTGTTTAACACAGAATTAGAGACAAAAAAGTTTTTGCTGATTACCTTAAAAACATTGGGTGTGAGTATTGTTGTTCTGACACTTGCATTCGCGCTTATGGCTGTATTGGCAGGGGCAACAGTAGGCTTAAGTACGCTACAAGCTGGGATGGCTGACCCTGCAGCTATGGGACCGATCATTGCAGTGATGTATATAGGTGTGATTTTTGCATCTATGTTTATTATTGCATATTCTGTGACACGTCAGCGTACGTACATTTATGAGAACTCTACATTAGACAATGACATCAAGTTTGAGTCTACACTCAAAGCAAAAGAACTTTCCTGGGTGATGGTGACAAACTTACTTATGATTATGTTTACATTTGGCTTGGCTTTTCCATGGGCTAAAGTGAGAATGGCACGTTTGACACTTGAAAACACTTTAGTAAGTACCTCTGGTGGATTTAACGAGTATATGACACAAAAACAAAATGAAGAGTCTTCTTTAGGTGAACAAATTGGTGATGCCTTTGATGTGGATGTTGGTTTAGGATTCTAAACATGATTTTAGGGCACTGGTATGAAGCAGGTTCTGCTGCTTCACAGCCTGCTACTCTCTCTTTTGCAGAAGATGGCGTATACAAACTAGAACTATACAATACCCTCTCTTATGTAGGCTACACCTCTACGCTAAAGATTAGCCCACGTTTGGGCAATGTAGAACGAAAAATTACTTTTACAGACCTCTCACTCTTTACGACAGATGATAATGATGCCATAGACCAATACTTCTCCAAACACCACAAAGCCTACTCACTTTTACATACCTTAGAATCTCATATGGGATTGGTACTGATTGCATTACTTGTGACAGTGTTGAGTACAGGGGCTTTTTTCAAATGGGGAGTGCCATGGAGTAGTAAAAAGATTGCACATGCATTGCCTGAAAAAACCAATCAACTCATTGCTGAAAATTCTATGGACTTTCTTGACAAATACCTCTTTGAAGACTCCAATTTGAGCGTAAAGAAAAAAGAACAGATACAAACATATTTCTACACAAACGTTGCACCTCTTGGGACAGAAAACAAAGAGATAAAGTACAAGTTACATTTTAGAGATTGGTCCGATGGTAGTGTGAGTATCCCCAATGCTTTGGCACTGCCTTCTGGAGACATCATTTTAACAGACAAGTTTGTGGAGCTTTGTAAAACACAAGATGAAATGGACGCCGTACTTTTACATGAAATGGGCCACGTGGTACATAGACATACCTTGGAGATGGTTATTGAAGGTACCTTTGTTTCTGTGGCTGTAATGCTCATTGTGGGAGATAGCAATGGTATTGCTGATATGGGTATAGGTTTGGGTTCTGTACTGATGAGTTCTGCGTACTCAAGAGGGCATGAGTCTGAAGCGGATAGCTATGCCTTTAAACACATGTTAGCAGCCCACATTGACCCAGCCTCTTTTTCTCATATTATGACAAGAATGACAGAATATATGGAAGGTGCAAAAATTGCTTCTAAAGATAAAGAAGATGGAAGAAAAAAAGAGGAAAAAGACATTTTAGACTATCTCTCTTCCCACCCTAACACCAAAGAGCGTATAGAGATTGCAAACCAATATAGCGCTTGTTTTAAAAGAGGTTTAGAGGTCTGTGACGTGAAAGGTGTGAAGTAGCCACACTTAGTCACTAGGCATATTTACTATTTAGCCACATTTACTATTAGCCACATTTTCCTGGCGCACATTTCATACCATTAAACTTACCAGTCATCGTGCCTTCGTCTATGCCTTCTTCATGCATTTTGTCCATCATGGCTTTCATCTCTTCGGGGTGGGCTATGAATTTGTACCCTTTGGTGAGTGTGAAAACGCCGTAAAGTATGACAAGTAAGGCTGCGAGTTTCATCATGGTGCCTCGTAGGGAACCTTTTTGTAAAAACTTGGTTAAAAAGCCTAAGAAAAAGAGTGCAGGGATGGTAGCCAGTCCAAAGGTTGCCATGACCAGTGCTCCTGCGAGCGGGTTTGCTGTACTTGCAGCAAAAATAGCAAACGAGTAGACAAGCCCACAAGGGATGATACCGTTAAGCATACCTAAGAGGTAAAAACTACGGTAGGAACTGCTGCTCATCAGCTTTTTGAAACTCTTTTGAAACCAAGCATATTTTGAGACAGACCACTCTGCAGAGTTTAAAAACTTTATTTTCCCCAAAAGACTTAGACCCGCTAAAATCATAAGCAGACCCGTAATAGTAAAGAGTATGCCTTTTGTTGTAGGGGTAAAAGCCAACACTTGTCCCACATAGCCAAAAAATGCACCCAGTATGGCATAGGTAGTCACACGACCAAAGTTATAGGCTAAATGTGAAGCGGTTTGTCGCAGATAAGACGACTTTTGATCTATCTTACTAGAAGAGTAAGCTACAACAATCCCCCCACACATACCGATGCAGTGTCCCACAGACCCTAAAAAAGCAGTGGTTAAAATTATGATTAAATCTATGTTGCCCATGTTGACCTTAGCTGTTTTTGTAAAACTATAGTATACTTTTGTTAAAAGTGTGTTAAGGATGATGCGTGTTTAAAAGTCTAAAACGTAGTATTAAGAAAATGTTTCGAGAATTTTTGGTTTACCACCATAGTTCTATGGAGTACAGAGCAAAGATTTTAACACTCATGATCTCCTCCAATGGTGAAATGTGTGAGTGTGAAAAACAAAAACTCAAAGAGATTGCCCATAGTATTTATGGGGATGACATGGAACGTGCTGAAATCCTCATAGACACGGTTAACGAGTACCATACCAAGATCATCACCAGCAATGGTTTAGACTTTGAACACCTCATTCAACTGGTTGAACGTGAAACTAAAGAAGTGCCACGTTTTGTTAAGAAAATAGACATCGGTTTGTTAAAACAGTTACATGAGTGTATAGACGATGAAGACGAAGCGCTTTTCCAACAACGCATTTTGGAATTTTTACAAATGTTAAAAGATGAATACGGCGAAAACAGAGGAGAGTAAAATGAGTTCAGGTTGGGGATGTCAATTTATGGGAACACATGAAGAAGACAAAGAGTGGTGTTTAAAGTTACACCACCATTGTGAGCCAGGATGTAAGGGGTGCATTATTGCAGGGCAAGTGGAATTTACGACACCTAACATTTCAGAAGAACAAACAAGAAAAGTAAAAAAACGCTCAGACAACCCCTTGGAAAAATAGTTAAACCATCTCTTTTCCGAACTTAGCTTTGAGTTTTGCTAGTTTTGGTGGGATAACTGCCATACAGTAGCCTTGATTTTGGTTTTGTCTGTAGTAGTCTTGGTGGTAGTCCTCAGCTTTGTAGTAGCAAGCAAGTGGCTCAATCGTTGTCACAATTGGATCAGCATAATCTTCTTGTGCCGCTTCTAACGCAGCCTCTGCCGCGTCTTTGGTCTCTTCATCTGTATAGAGGATGGTAGAACGGTATTGTGTGCCTCTGTCTGCGCCTTGTTGGTTTAGTGTGGTAGGGTTATGCACCAAGAAGAAGATGTCTAACAGTGTGTCAGACGTAATGATGCTGTCTTCATACGATATCTTAATTACTTCAGCATGTCCTGACTCCCCTGTACAAATGTCTCTGTAGGTTGGGTTGTCTGTGTGTCCATTGGCATAGCCACTCTCGACATCATTAACACCTTTGAGTAACTCAAACACTGCTTCTGTACACCAAAAACACCCACCACCTACAATTAACTCTTTCATTGCCATCTAAAATCCTTGATTTAATTATTTAATTTATTTGACTATAATATATCTAAACTATTAAAAATCTAGGAGTAATGCCATGAATATGAATGTTGTTTGTCCCCATTGTCTTAAAGTGAACCGCATCCCTAAAAAAGAGTCTTATGCCAAAGCCAATTGTGGTGGCTGTAAAAATTCTTTGCTTGATTCTAAACCTGTCTCGGTAGATGGGGATAAATTGGGTACCTTCTTGGCCAATTCTGACATCCCTGTGGTGGTAGACTTTTGGGCGCCTTGGTGTGGTCCCTGTATACAAATGGCACCTGCTTTTGAAGAAGCTGCACTTGCAATGCCTCTGAAAGCTCAGTTTGTAAAAGTAAATACAGAAGAGCAACAGACCTTGGGTGGACAGTATCGTATTGAGAGTATTCCTACTATGATTGTATTTAAAAATGGAAAAGAGCTAGAGAGAATTTCAGGTGCCTTGGATGCAGGACGTTTACAATCTTGGGTAAGGAAGTCACTCTAAATGGCAAAAATTCTACTCTTAGAAGATGATGCCAATCTTAACGAAACCATTACAGAATTTTTAGAAGAAGAGGGCTATGACATAGTCTCTGTGTATGATGGGTATGAAGCGCAAGATAAACTTTATGAAAGCAAGTATGACCTTCTCTTACTCGATGTCAATACCCCTGGTATCAATGGCTTTACACTTTTAAAAGAAGCCAGAGCAGCAGATGTTTTGGCACCAGCCATCTTTATTACCTCTTTAGACAGTATTTCTGACTTAGAAAAAGGGTTTGAAAGTGGTTGTGACGACTACATACGTAAGCCTTTTGTACTCAAAGAGTTACTCATAAGGGTAGAGACACTCATAAAAAGAGGTTTCTTTCATAAAGAAAAATCGCTACTCAGAGTTAATGAATCAACGGTTTATGACATTCAGAATGCTACGTTAGTGATAGATGGTAAAGAAGTCTCATTGGGTAACAAAGAAGCCATACTCTTAAAACTCTTTATACAAGCGGAGGGAGAAGTCTTAGCCCATGAACGTATCTATAAACATTTATGGAACTTTGATGAAGAACCCAGTGATACAGCACTTCGTACATACATTAAAAACCTTCGTAAACTCATAGGGAAGGAAGCCATTGTCAGTCTTAAAAAACAAGGATACAAGTTCACTACTCAAAAGTGAAAGTAAGTCTCTTAAACGTTTCTTTACACTCTACGTGACTATTGTTCTGATGATGCTTGCCATGATGTCTGTCTACTATTATCAGAGTCAAGAAAAGCTGATGTTGGCTGAACAGCGTGACACCCTCTCAAAATATGCACTCATTCAGACAAAGCGGCTTAAAGTCTTACACCAATTTTTTGACACACGTACCACTTACCCCCGTGATCCTCGCTTTAAATCTGCTATTTATGATTTAGAAATGATGCAAATTTTTTCTCTTTTAGAAGACCAAAACATTACCCTACGTGAAGGCATTTACCGAAACAAGGAACGCATACATTATGTTAATAGGCTTAATGACTATTACTTGGGTGCAAAATATTTGGTCATAGAAGTCAATGATGATGGCGTTTGGCAAAATACTACCTGGAAACATATTCTGATCTATGGTGCTCTTGTCTTTCTTATATTTATGCTATTGGGGCTGTCTTTGGCAAAACTTTTTTTAAAACCCATGCGAGATGCTATTGTTTTACTTGATAGGTTTATTAAAGATACCACACATGAACTCAACACACCACTCTCTGCTATTTTGGCAAACATTGAAATGATGGATCAATCTGTGATGGTTGAGAAAAACAAAACAAAACTCAACCGTATTAATATTGCGGCAACCACGGTTTCAAATCTCTACAAAGATTTAACCTATTTAACCCTAGAACATGAAAAAGCAAATTTTGATGAAAAGATTGCCCTGAAAGCACTCATTGAAGATAGGGCAGAGTACTTTACTATTTTGGCGCACTCAAAAAAGATATTGTGCAACTTGGACTTGGAAGAGAGCATCATCCTAGCAGATAGAAGTAAAATAACAAGGGTGATTGATAATCTCATTTCTAATGCCATTAAATACAATATACGTGAAGGTAGTATTAGCATAGTCCTAAGGGAAAATAGCCTCAGCATTCGTGACACAGGCATAGGCATTGATGAAATACATATTCCTTTACTCTTTGACCGTTATGCACGTTTTAATGACTCAGAAGGAGGATTTGGTGTGGGCTTAAGTATTGTTAAAATGATTTTAGACGAGTATGCCATTGCAATCTCTGTTGAATCCAAAAAAGGAGAAGGTACAAAAATGGTGTTAACATGGTAAAAGTCTTAGTGATCTTGTGTCTATTGAATTTGAGTGCCGTTGCAGAAAATGTTTATGAACGTGAGTGTGTCTCTTGTCATAGCCATTTACCTGTGAGCTTACAAAGTATGTTTATGAAGTACCTTCTTGTGTATGGAGGAGAGAAAAATTTAAAAG
>WTAE01000231.1 GCA_013139765.1 Sulfurovum sp. | reverse complement strand
CTGCAGTCATAGCAAAGGTTTTTGTAAACGCCAGAGGTGTAAAAAGAAGGCCTTCTTGACCAGAAAGTGCAAAAATGGGTAAAAATGAAACCACTACCAGTGCCAAAGCAAAGAAAATGGGACGACCTACAACTTGAGAAGAGGCGACAATACTAGCAATGCGTTCTTTATTTTCGAGTGCTCTTCCTAGTTTCTCTTCCTCTTTATGTATGCCTTTGTGGGCATTTTCTATCATGACGATGGAGGCATCCACCATGGCACCAATGGCAATGGCAATCCCTCCCAAAGACATAATGTTAGAGCCAATACCAAAGAGTTTCATAAGTAAAAAGGTTAATCCAATAGTAAGCGGTAAAACAATCAAGACAATGAGTGAAGAACGAAAGTGCATCAAGAAGAGACCTATGATGAGGACAACAATAATACTCTCTTCAATGAGTGTCACTTTAAGGGTGTCAACGGCTTTTTCTATGAGTTCTGAACGGTCATAGGTTGTGACCACATCGACACCTTCAACGTGAAGTTCTGCCATTTTATCTTTAATACGTGCCAAGGCAGAGTAGACATCTTCACCGTAACGAAGCATGACAATGCCACCGACGACTTCACCTTCACCATTTAAGTCAGCCATACCCCGTCTGGCAGCAGGTGTTTTTTCTACACGTCCAATGTCTGCAAGGGTTAAAGGCACGCCGTCATTGGTTTTAATGACCAAAGATCTCATTTCATCGAGGTCTTTAATGTAGCCTTTGGCTTGTACCATCCACTCATAGCCATTTTGAATGACAATACGACCACCCGTGTCATTGTTGTTCTCTTTAAGGGTACGTGAGACATCTTTAATGGAAAGGTTGTGTTGTACCAAAGCATCATTATCTACCGTAATCTGATAGGTAGGTATAAAACCACCAATACTCGCAACTTCTGAGACGCCATCCACACCCATGAGGGCATATTTGTAGTAATAGTCTTGTAGGGTACGCAACTCTTCAAGTGTCTTAGTTTGTGACGTTAAGGCATACTCGTAGGCCCACCCCACACCCGAAGCATCAGGCCCAAGTGTCACTTCCATGCCATCAGGGAGTTGACTTTGAATAGAAGCCAACTGCTCAAGTACACGTGAACGTGCCCAGTAGAGGTCAGTGTCTTCTTTAAATATAATGTAAATCAGTGCATTTTCATAGGTTGAAAATCCACGTACAGTCTCAATGTTGGCAATGGCAAGAAACTGTGCCAGCAAAGGGTACGTTCCCTGGTCTTCAATGATTTCAGGACTCTGGCCTTTCCACGTGACTTGTACAATCACCTGTGGAGGAGAGAGGTCAGGCAGAGCATCGAGTGCAGTGTTTTTAATAGACCAAACAGACCCAAAAACAATGAAAAAGGAAGCCATAAGTACTAAAAAACGGTTTTTAATAGAAAAGGCTATGAGTTTTTCAATCATGATTTAGTCCTAGTACACACTGTTTATTTGTGCATCAGAATCCATCATAAAGAGGGCATTCTCTACGACAGATTCACCTTCAGTTAAGCCAGAGAGTACTTCATACTTGTGGGCATTCATAGGTCTGACATCTATGACAATAGGCTCATACTCCCCTTTAAACTCTGTTGCTAAGAAGGCATACCATTTACCCTCTTTACGTATGGTCGCTGTACGGGGAATGAGCAAGCGACTTCTCGTTTGTGCGGAAGCATGCATGGTGGCATACATACCAGGTTTTAAAATGCCATAAGGGTTTTCAATGCTTAACCTTAGGGTTGCCGTGGCTTCTGTTGGGTTAAGCATAGGGTAGAGTAAGACTTTTTTTGCTTGAAATGTTTGTTTAAAGCCTTTGATTTTTACTGAGAATTCTTTTAGTGACTCAAGTTTTTCTAAGTCGTTTTGGTAGAGTTTTACTTCCATCCAAACGTGAGTCAAATCTACAATTTGAAACAGTTTGTTCTTAGAGTTAAAAGAGGAGCCTTCATTAATGTTTTTTTCAAAAATCCATCCATCAGAGGTGGCGAAGACAGTGGTAAGCTTGTCTACACGACGATACTTTTCTATGTCTTCTATCTCTTTGTCGCAGACATTCAGAAGTTCTAGTTTAATGCGTGAACTTTTTACCATAGAAGCAGATGGACGCTGTTTGTTAAACTTGATGGTATTGAGGTAATCTTGTTTGGCTTTGTAGACTTCTGGAGAGTAAACTTTAGCAAGAATTTGTCCTTCTTTAACAAATTGGTAGAGTGTATTGACATAGAGCTTTTCGACAAATCCTGAGTACCAAGCAACCACATCAACTTTACGCGCTTCTTCCGCCACAATGTGCCCATAGTTTGTCTGCTTTTGTGCAATCTCTTCTTTGTGTACTTTTGTTGTTCTCACATTAAAGAGTTGTTTGACTGTTATTTTACTGACTCCGTGACTCTGTTTTTCTTGCGCGAGAACTGCAAAGCTTGTTTGTATTGGTTTTTGAGGTACCTTTTTAGAAACAGTTGTATTGCCAGAAGAACATTTTCCTGATTCACACTTCATCTCTTCTGCTGAAGAAAAGCTAAGCAGTACTATAAGTGTTGGTATGAGTATTTTAAACATTATATTTCTCCAATCAGAGATTTAAGTTTTGCTCTGCTTTTTAAATACGCTGCTTTTGCAACCGTACGCTCTTCATCTAGGTTAAGTTTTTGTTCGAGAAGACTTGTATAGGTAAAAAGGTCTTCACCACTTTGAATAGACGCTTCATTGAGTTCAAACATGTGTTGAAGTTTTGGTAGGCTGTCATTGTGTATGATTCTGTAAATGTTGTACGCCTCTTTCATGGCCGCATACCCTATGCGGATTTGACTCTCAAGTGCAAAACGGTAGTCTAGTGAAGCTGATTGCGCTGCCAAAGCATCTTTACGTGCGGCTTCTGTCTCAGATGCTTCTGTCCCAAAGATGGGCATGGCAAAACCCACAGAAATAGAAGCAAAATCTTCAAAGGCTTCACGGTTGAAATACCCCACTTGTACAAAAGGATCAGGGTTCACTTCTAAAGCTTTCATCTCTTTGTTGGCAGTGGCCAAGTGACTTTGGGAGAGGGTTTGTTTAAATGCAGGGTTTCTTTGTAGGTTGGAGAGGTAATAGCTTAGAGATTTTGGTTTGATCATACGAAACTTGTCTGAGACAGAAACATTTTTTCTTTGTACCAAATACGCAAGTTTTGCCTCTTGGCTTTTAAGTACTGCTTTATAACGCTCATTACGTATGTGTAGTCGTGAGAGCAACAACTCCGCAGACATACTGTTAGAATGACTTTTACTGTCTGTAGAGATATACGAATCATAAAGCACAATGTTTTGATGGGTGAGTTTCTCATATTGTTTGACAATACGTAGTCGCTCTTTTATTTCAAGAATAGTATAAGACGTCACACGGATCTCTTCAGCCAGTTTTACTTTTGCAATGTCATAAGAGTGTAGTATGACATCTTTTTGTGCACGAAGGTACGTCTCTTTCGCATCTATCTTACCAAACCAAGGAAAACGTTGTTTGTAGTTAATAGCCTGATACTGCATGGGTTCAAGACTACGGTCGCTTATATCGGGAAATTGTATGTCATTGACATTGAGAATCAACTCAGGGTTTGACCAATTCCTAGAACTGGCTATACGTTCATCCATAGCAGAGAGTCTATATTTGATAGTGTTTAGGGAAGGGTGCTTTTGAAGTGATTGTGTAATCAATGTTTGTATGCTCTGTGCATGAAGTGAAAAGAGAGAAAAACAGACTAAAAGGAAAGTTTTCATTGTATGCCCTTGTTGATAGTGTAAACAATTATAACCAATCTTTGTGCATGTAATGTGCAGATGTTTAGGTTAGGATATAAATTTTTCTTTATCATGGTTAAAACACACTGAGTCCTTGCTTTATAGGCTTTAATAATATCTTGTATAGGGTCCCCTTATCTACATTATATTTTATAATAAATAAGTATATTTATTATTCAAATTATAGTATAATAATGGTTCTAAATAAGGATTTTAAACAATACCTATAGATTTACTTGACAATGAATCTGGTTTTGGTTATACTCCTCTCAATAATTTGCACTTGTAAAAACCCTAGATTATTTACATCTGGACAAGGGCATTGATTATTTTAGTAATTTGTTGTCTCCCCTATATTGTTAATGAAAACTAAAATGTCAATGTTGTAAATTCTCTAGGGTCTTTAGAGGTGCACATTAATTTCACAAAAAAGGAACCATTATGATTCAAACTTGTCCTATTTCAGCTAAGCGAGTTGATTCAAATATGGTGAGAGTCATTGCTGCGCAAGTAGCGCTTATGACTGCTCTCTTCCTTTTGGCTGCTGAGCCATTTTTTGTTGCAATCATTGTTTATGATTATTCTGTACGTGCTTTGGGTAAAATATCTTTAAGTCCTTTTTACTTTATTGGGAACTGTTTTCTCAAGACATTTGATATTGAGCCTAAGTTAACGGATGAGTCTCCAAAACGTTTTGCTCTTTTTTTAGGACTCACAAGTTCTAGTTTTCTTCTTTTGGCATCTTTACTTAATTTGTCTGTATTAGGATCAGTGATTGCTGTTATACTCATCATTTGTGCATTACTCGAGAGTTTATTCGATTATTGTATAGGATGTAAGCTATACTACGCAATCCAAATTGTAAAAGGCTTTTTTAACCATGCTAGGAATATCAAGTAAAACTATTTATGCTATCGCTGCACTTAAAGAATTAGGTACACTTGAAGCAAATGCTGTCTCTAAAATAAAAGAGATAGCCCAAGTCGCGAACATTCCCCAAAACTTTTTAGAACAAATTCTTTTAGAACTTAAAAAACAAGGTTTACTTGTAAGCGTTAAAGGTGCACATGGTGGCTACAGATTGGCCAAAAGTCTTAAAGAAATTACCTTAAAAGATGTGGTCCTTGTACTGGAAACAGATATCTTTTCAGATGTATACCAGACAGACAATCCAGCCCTTAAACTTTTTTGGGATGATTTAAAAAATACGGTTTCAAAAAACTTTGAGATACCACTTTCAGAACTTGAAAACTACGAACAAAAAGCGTCACAAACACTCAACTATTCAATCTAGGAAAAAGAAGATGAACAACACAACAGACTTTGATTATTTTAATACACTTATGGTGCACAATGTAGGCTCACGTGTGGGACCCATTGCACCAACTATTGCACCTTCTGCTGCTTTTGGTTATGAAAATGCGGAAGAGGCAGAAGGTATCTTCTCCGCTACGGTCAACAAACCTCTTTACGCAAGAGTAGGAAACCCTACCAATGCCAAGTTAGAAGGCATTGTTGCCTCTTTTGAAGGTGGCTTTGGTGCGATTGCAACTTCTTCAGGTATGGGTGCCATCTCCATGGTTTGTACTGCATTTTTAAATGCAGGAGACGAACTACTTTGTATTGGTGGTTTCTTTGGCGGCACATACTCTTTGGTCAATGACACTTTGGCACGTTTTGGTGTGACAAACTCTTTTTGTGAAGTTGATGACTTTACACACATCGAAAATACGCTTAAATCAGGTGTGAAAATGGTACTTTTTGAATCTGTAGGAAATCCAAGCCTCACACTGCCAGATGTACAACGCATTATAGACCTTTGTAACCAGTATGAAACAGTGGTCATGATAGACAACACAGCTACCCCTTTACTTTTAAGACCTTTAACAATGGGTGCAGATATTGTGGTACATTCAAGTACAAAAAACATGTCAGGACACTCAGCAGCACTGGGTGGTGTGGCTGTCTTTAGAGAAGTAAAAGCTGAGGGTGATAAACTTCTCAATGAAAAATACGCGGATTTACACAAAATAGTGAAAAAAATGGGTAAAAAAGCCTTTATTCCTATTTGTAAAAAACGTGCCATTAGAGACTTAGGTATGACAGCCAATGCCTTTGGTTCGTTTATGACTATGGTTGGGCTTGAGACACTTTCCTTACGTGTGGAACGTGTAAATAAAAGTGTTGAAACTGTGGCACTTGCTTTAGATGAAAAGTTCCCTGAAGGTGTGTCAGTTAACCATCCTTGTTTACCAACGAGCCCTGACAATGCACGGTATAAGTCTGACTTCCCACAAGGTTGTGGACCACTACTAAGTATTGACTGTGGTACAAAAGAGAGAGCATTTTCCTTTTTAAATGCTTTAAAGCTTGTTATCCTTACCGCCAACATTGGTGACAACAGATCTTTAGCCTTGCACATGACAAGTACAATTTACTCTGACTTTGATGCAGAGGCGCGTAAGTTTTTAGGGGTACATGAAGGTTTGATTAGGGTTTCTATTGGATTAGAAGACCCTAAGAGTATTGTAGAAGACTTTTTACAAGCAGCTAATTCACTTTAGCGTAGCTATTATGCAAGGTGCGCTTTAGCACCTTGTCTTAAGAACGTGTTTATAATGATGCCTTAAGTCCATAAAAATATGAACGTAAATGCATCATACTCTTCGCAGCAAACTTCTCCATAAACGAATCAATTTTATCTTTCTCTTTCCATTCAGCTTTTTTCACTTTAGATAATTTTTCTAAAGTTGCTTTTGCTGTACTCATCACTCCAATTTCATCTATCAGTCCTACCTCTTTGGCACGTTTTGAAGAAAAGATGTGCGCATCTGCATACTTTTTAGCATCAGATACCTTTAACCCTCTCGCCTCTGCAACGTCTGAGACAAAAAGTTCATAGGTGTCTTTTGTCAGTGTCTCAAGTTCTGCTCTCTCTTCTTCTGTCCATTCTCTGGTTGGTGTACCTGCTTCTTTGTAGGTTCCTTGTTTAACTATTTGTGTTTTTATGCCTATAGTATTCATGAGTTCTTCCACATTAGCACTCTCCATAATCACCCCAATAGACCCCACAATAGAACCAGGGTTTGCAATGATCTTTTGGGCATAAATAGACGCGTAGTAAGAACCACTTGCCATCACACCAGAAGCATACGCAACCACAGGTTTTTTAGCTTGCAGTGCTTTAATGGCATAGGCAATTTCAATGGAAGGTGGCACCGCACCTCCTGGAGAGTTCACATTGAGTAAGACCCCTTTTATTTTTGGGTCTTTTGCCGCTGCTTCTATCTCTTTGACAATACGCTCTGAAGACATAATGGGTCCAGAGAGTTTAATCTCTTGTAGGTTTGCAGTACTTGAGTCCGTTGTGTTTGTTGGGCTAAGTACGACAAAGGCAATGAGTAAAAAAATCATCCCCATAAAGTGTTGGCCTATCCATTTGATAATATTCCCTAGTGTTTTAAACATGTTTTTCCTTTTTTGATTTGTATTTAATTTTAAAATGCTTCGTTTTCTAAAAGTTCTCCAGCAATGTAGACAGAAGAGACTTCTTTCGTATGGAGTATCGCCCAAAGTGCTAACTCTTCTTTACGTTTGGGTGTTTCAGCCAGTGTAACTATGGCAAAATCAGCCAATTTTCCTGCTTCAATTTTCCCACAGTCAAGTCCCAAAATATCTGCTGCATCTGCGGTCACACTTTTGAGTAAAGTGTTTGCAAGGGCTTGGATGGGGATATCGTTGTGAAGAAGTAGCGCAGCTCTAAGTTCATCAAAGATGTTGAGTGAATCGTTAGAGCTTAAACCATCGGTTGCCACAGAAAAAGGCAAGTTCAAGTTTTCTATAGGAAGTCTGCCACAACCTAAATAACGGTTAGAACGTGGACAGTGTGCAATGGAGTGTCCTTGTTGTGCCAAGTAGTCTAACTCGACTTGGTTGGCTTGTACACAGTGTGTGAAGTGTGTAGGGTAAGTGTCAAAAGCATACATAAACTCTTGGATGTTGGTTACGGGTGTAGAAGTGTTAAAGTATTTTTCAAAAAATCCTTTAAGCTCTCCCTCACCACTCTCTAGCCACTCTCGTTCTGCTTGCGATTCTAAAAAATGCGCACTCAAGGGTAACTTGTATTCTTTGGCGACATTGACAGCTTTTTGTAAAATGATGGGATGCACAGAGTAGGGTGAGTGTATGGCTACAGCGGGTGTGATACATGATTCTTTTTCACAAGACATAGACGCTTTGACTCTCTCCATAAAGTCTCCATACAGCATGTCTGCATACATGGCATTGGAACCTATGAGTTCGTTAAAAAAGACGACACGTTGAGGAGTCTTTTCACAGACTTCAAGCTCGTTTCCAAAAGAGGAAATGGCACCAAAAGTTGTTATGCCTGAAGCAAGCATAGCCTTACACTCTTTTATCATAACAGCATTGTCACAGGCACCGACAAGGTCTTCTCTGTGTTCTATGACGGAGTCTAGCCAAGGCATAAATGAACCGTATTTGAGAGAGGTTTTGTTTGCTGAAAACTCCAAATGTACATGGGTATTGATGAAACCTGGAAAGAGTATAGAGTGTGGCTTTGTTTGTATCTGTGTGGCATCAGGGTATTTTTTTGTTAAAACTTCTAATGTATTGACTTCTTCAATGTTGTCTGTAAACGCAACGGCTTGATTTTCTACAAAGCCTTGTGGCGTGTAAATATAGTCTGCAATGAGTATTTTCATTCTATCTCTTTCTTGTTTTTTGTAGATAAATGTAAGACTAGGTATCCAAAGACCCCAGAGAAGAGGGAACCTAGTAAGATGGCCAATTTGTCTGCATAGTGGAATATTTTTGTGTCATTGTAGGCAAGGGTATCGACAAATAAAGACATGGTAAACCCAATACCTGTTAAGGCAGCAACACCGTAGAGCATGCCCCACGTTGCACCTTTAGGTAAGGTTGCCCAACCCATTTTAATGGCAAGCCATGAAAAGCCAAAGACGCCGAATTGTTTACCTATGAAGAGCCCAGCCATAATTCCTAATGGTACAGGGCCGGTCATCTCTTCAAGTGAGATGCCTCTAAGGTCTACCCCAGCATTCACAAAAGCAAAAAGTGGCAAGATGAACAACGTGACCCAGTAGTGTAAGCCATGTTCCATGTCGTGAGCCATTGAGAATGTTTTGCCATTTTCATCTTTCGAGTGTAGAGGGATGAGAAACGCCAACGTCACACCAGCCATTGTGGCGTGTACCCCAGACTTTAACACAGAAATCCATAAAATGACACCCACAAAGATATAGACAGATTGTCTAGCCACCTTTAAATAGTTCATCACCGCAAGTGTAAATAAGGAAAAACCGGCAACCACTAAAGAGAGTGTGGAGAGTTCAACTGTAAAAAAGATAGCAATAATGGCAATGGCACCCAAGTCATCAATGATGGCTAGAGCCAAAAGGAATATTTTAAGAGAAACGGGGACACGATTACCTAAAAGTGATAAGACAGCCAAAGCAAAAGCGATGTCTGTAGCTGTTGGTATAGCCCATCCATTCATGGCAAATTCAGCCCCGGAATTAAAGACTATAAACACTAAAGCAGGTATCACCATCCCTCCAATAGCGGCAATACCAGGTAGCGCTACTTTGGAAAGGCTTGAAAGGTGACCTTCCATCACTTCACGTTTGACTTCAAGTCCTATGACAAAAAAGAAAATGGCCATGAGTCCATCATTGACCCAAAGAAAAAGGGGTTTGGCTATATCAAAAGTGCCTACACGTATTTCCACAGGTGTATGTAAGAAATGGGTATAGGCGGAAGAAAATGCAGAGTTTTGTAAAAGAAGCGCTAGTATGGTGACTACAATAAGCAAAATACCTGATGAGGAGTCTTTTTGTATAAAATCTTTAATAGAATGATTCAAACTTTTTCCTAATTGTTATCTGTCATATTTTAACCAATCTAAATTAATGTATTGACAATATGCTAAGATTGAACTAAAATAGGCTAAAGGAGTTCTTATGGAACAAAAAATCACAAAAGCACTTGAAAAGATAAAGAAATCAGAAAATATCCCTGAAAGTGATAAACCCGCAATCATACAAAAAATTGAAGAGTGGAGAGAAGAGAAAGCAGCGCTTTCTGACTTAAGCAATACCTTACAGGCTTGGTGGATTAAAGTTGAGCCTATTTTTGCAGATGTAGGGCTTGTGTAAGTGACGACACTCTATACCCAGTACACCTACGAAAAAAAATGGACAAAAACTTCTGAAAAAGAGGCTTTGCGTATGATTGAAGAAGAGATGCCTGAGACAGATGCAGAGGGCACACTCGCTTACATACTTAATGAAATCAAAAAAGGTAAAAGTATTACTTTAGGTACGTGTAAATTCAAAGCATAATATTTTTACACTAGCCTTTGTTAATTCTTTATTGATTAAAAAAAGATAAACTATACTTATACATGTAAACATATTGGTTGTGAGTATGTGTAAAAACAATTAAGGATAAAAAATGATTGATGTTAAAAAAGTTGTAGGTGTTGTATCTTTGGCTTTACTTTTAGGTTCCAATTCACTTCTGGCTGAGGGTAGTGCTGCTTCTGTAGAACAAACACAGAAAAATGCCTCGACATTGTTGAAAAATACTTATGCGTACATAAGTTCTTTACAAAAATATGCATTTGATGTTAGCATAACAAACACAGTAATCCTTGACAATGATGAGATTGTGATAAAACGTCATTCTGATGTTGAAGTACAAAGAGATGGGATGTTTAGAGTCGATACCAAAGGTGATAATATCAATAGATCTGTCTATCTTGCCTCTGGTGTATTTACACTGATGGATAATGATGAAAAATATTATGCCACAGTAAAAACAGGTAAAGGCATTGATGGTACGTTAGATCATATTAGTAAAAAGCTAGGAATTGTTTTACCTATTTCTACATTGATACATAGTGATATGTCAAAGTATATTAAGCCCTCACGTGTGCAGTATTTTGGTACAAGAGTACTTTCTGGTGTGAACTGTGATTATATAGCATTTAGACAGAAAAATACAATTGTGCACTTATGGGTAGAAGACTCTTCTACTCCATTTATTCGTGCTGCAAAAATTGTGACAGAGGGTGTGGGCTCAACCGATATGATTTTAGACTGGGACAATAGTCCTGGTTTTTCAAACTCGACATTTATGTTTAAAGCACCAAGAGGTGCAACAAATGTCTCTATGAGACCTGTGAAATAAGGAGTTGGTAATGAAAAAAAACAGAACATTCTTAACAAAATTTTCAATAATAGCGGTTCTTATAGGACTCTTCTCTCCTTCTGTGACAGTTGAGACAGCCAAGGTAGACAATCTTACAAGTCTTAGGGGCTTAACATCTGCAGTATCTGTATCACTTTTTCATAATGCAGAAGCCCGAAGAGGAGGTGGTGCACGTCGGAGTGGTGGCACACATAGAACTCGAAGTAGCAATGTAAACAGAAATCGTAATGTCAATAGAAATAGAAACGTCAATCGTAATGTAAACGTCAATAGAAGTAGAAGTTACCATGGTGGAGGTCACCACAATAGACATGCTAACTTTTACCGTGGTGGCGGATACTACTATGGTGGTAGCTACCATCCTGTTGCAAGATTTACCTTTGCAATGCTTACCGCAGTAGCCATAGGAACCATTATCTCTTCTTCATCAATGAACTCAAGCTGTAGTACCTATAATGTGAGTGGCATTAAGTATAGAAAATGTGATGATACATGGTTCAAACCATTTTACGAAGGTGGAAACCTTCAGTACGAAGCGGTACGTTCTCCATATTAATTATTAGTACAAGAAAGGTGTAAACCTTTCTTGTTTTTCACTCCTCCTATTCACTAAAACTCACATATAAAATATATAAAGTTTTTCATATCAAATACATAAAATTTCACATATAAAATACATCCCATAGTTAAGTAAATTTAATAGATATTTCTGCAGAATATGCTCTTTTCTTTATCTATAATTAGAGTATAGTACTCCATCATAAACTAAGGACAAGAATGAATATTATAAAACCAACTGCAATTATTTTAACAACAATAATGCTTTTCGCAGGATGTAGCAAAAGTAAAACAACGCCAAGTTACCCCTGTGCAAACATGATAGATATTTCGGGACTCTATGGAGTATCCATGAATCCACTTTGGGAAGATATCTATAATTTGAATTTAGATTCAGATGGAGATGGCATAAATAACTGTGATGATGATGATGATGACAATGACAATATCTCTGATGTGGATGAAGTACGTTCAGGTTCTGATCCATTTGATGACACCTCTGTTCCCGCAGATAC
>WTAE01000081.1 GCA_013139765.1 Sulfurovum sp. | reverse complement strand
ACTGATACAATAATACACATACAAAAACAAGGAATACAATGGCCTATTTAGCCCCTACAGAGTTTGTTACAAAAATGGTTGATTCGGGAGAATCCAAAGTCTATATGTCTACAAAAGACACCCTCATACGTGCATTTATGGCAGGAGCTATTTTGGCTCTCGCTGCTGTGTTTGCCATTACCGTGGCAATGAAAACAGGTTCACCACTGTTAGGTGCGGTGCTTTTCCCTGTTGGGTTCATTATGCTTTACCTTATGCAGTTTGACCTTTTAACAGGTGTTTTTATGTTGGTACCTTTGGCACTCATCGACAAACGTCCAGGTGTCACAGTCAATCAAGTTTTACGAAACTGGGGTCTGGTCTTTTTAGGTAACCTTGGTGGTGCCCTTTTGGTTGCTTTTATGATGGCTTTCATCTTTACTTACGGTTTTAACACAGACGGTGGTGCCATTGCCGAAAAAGTTGCTAAAATTGGTGAAGCAAGAACACTGGGTTACCAAGCCTATGGTGCAGATGGTTGGTTCACAATCTTCATACGTGGTATGCTTTGTAACTGGATGGTTTCTATGGGTGTGGTAGGAGCTATGGTCTCTTCAACTGTCTCAGGTAAAGCCATTGCAATGTGGATGCCAATCATGCTGTTCTTCTATATGGGTTTTGAACACTCAGTGGTAAACATGTTCTTGTTCCCGTTTGCACTTATTATGGGTGGTGACTTTACCATTATGGATTACATCATGTGGAATGAACTTCCAACAGTCACAGGAAACCTTGTAGGTGGTCTGGCATTTACAGGATTAACACTCTATGCCACGCACATCAAAACAGGGGCAAAAAGAAATTTAAAATAATTTCTTTTAAGTATTGATGATGGAAAACCAACTTAAAATTTCTATTGGGGAAAGTACCAGCAAAGGTCGCAAAGAGATCAACCAAGATTTCCATGACCTTTGCATCCCCTCTGAACCCCAGCTGACTACCAAAGGCATAGCTATTGCGCTTGCTGATGGTATCAGCTCTTCAAATGTTTCCCAAATTGCCTCTAAAACGGCTGTGACATCTTTTTTAATAGACTACTTCTCTACCCCTGAATCTTGGTCTGTTAAAAAATCTGCCCAGCGTGTCATTACTTCTATGAACTCTTGGCTCTTTTCCCAAAGTAAACAAGGTCAATACGCCCACGATAAAGATAAAGGGTATGTTTGTACCTTTTCAGCCATGGTGTTTCGCTCCAATACGGTACATATGTTTCACATTGGAGATGCACGTATTTACAGACTACGTGAAGGCAACTTTGAACGTCTTACAGAAGACCACAGACTTTGGGTAGGCAAAGAGACTTCTTACCTCTCTCGCGCTTTAGGCATGGACTCGGTGCTGAACATTGACTATGAAAGTTTTCCCCTCAACAAAGGTGACCTCTTCTTTTTTATGACCGATGGCGTGTATGAGCATATCGACGAAGCCACACTTTTAGAAACTGTACAAACACATAAAAACGACTTACCCTCTGCAGCCAAAACACTTCTAGATGAAGCCTATGATGATGGTTCTGAAGACAATCTTACCATTCAAATTGTACGTATAGAAGACTTACCTGTAGCAGAGATGAGAGAAGTCGACAAACAACTCAAAGAGAAACCTCTGCCACCAGAGCTTGAAGCACGTATGATTTTTGATGGCTATGAGATTATACGCAAACTTCATGGCAGCAGCAGAAGCCATGTCTACCTTGCTAAAGATGTGGAAACGGGGAGCACTGTGGTCATGAAAACCCCTTCTGTGGACTTACAAAATGACAAAGCATATCTGGAGCGTTTTTTAATGGAAGAGTGGATTGCCATTCGTATGAACAATCCACACCTCATTAAGTCTTATTTGCCAACACGTAAACGTAACTTTCTTTACAATGTCACAGAGTTTATGGAAGGTCAAACCTTAACACAGTGGATGATAGACAATCCAAACCCCTCTTTGGAAGTGGTACGCAACATCACAGAGCAAATCGCCAAAGGTTTACTTGCCATGCACCGTCAAGAGATGATTCACCAAGACTTACGTCCTGAAAACATTATGATTGACGCTTCACAGACAATAAAAATCATCGATTTTGGCTCTACAAGAGTGGCAGGCATTGCAGATATAAACACCTTTATAGAACAAGAGCATCTGCAAGGTACTGCACAGTATGCTGCGCCAGAGTACTTCATTGCAGAAGCAGGTTCCACACGTTCAGACCTTTTTTCCTTGGCTGCCATTGTCTACCAAATGATTTCAGGAAAGTTGCCTTATGGGGTAAATGTTGCCAGAACCAAAAGCAAAAAAGAGCAGAAAAAACTTCACTATAAAAGTCTTTATACCCAAGAAGCAGATGTACCTTTATGGATAGACGAAACGTTAAGAAAAGCTTTAGAAGTAGACCCTTACGATCGCTACGAAGAACTCTCAGAATTTACTTATGATTTACGTCATCCCAATGCGCAATATTTGAAGAAAAGTAGACCACCCCTGCTAGAACGAAACCCTCTCCTCTTCTGGAAAGGACTTTCACTTACTTTGGCTGTGGTAGTTGTTACACTAGTGTATAAGCTCTCAGTGAAATAAAAAACCTTATAAAGTTATATATTTTATAAGGTTTCTAATATAATTTTGTTTTACAAACTATTTATGCGATTTTATCATAGCTGCAGCACATTTACCCGCTTCACATTTCATGACTGATGTTTCTGATTTTGCAGTTTGATCTGCCACATGCTGTCCATGATGACTTCTTTTTGCCATGCCATAGGTTTTAAAGGCATACACTTTATAGACATTTAACCATAAATAAAAGATGATCAAAGAAGAAGCTGCCACGAAGGCTAGAGATTTTGCAAGTTTCGTTGCTTTAAAAAAGTTTACACGTTTATACATAATGAGTAATGCCCAAATAACAGCGATATGATTCAGTACAGAAAATACTCTTGTCCATGTATCTTTTCTCGTTGCCAGTGCTTTTACTTCATCTGCATCTATACCAAACCCCTGTATAAATCCATTGGCTATATCGCTATAGTGATGCAGAAAGAAAAATTCATAAGTATGAGAAAGTCCTCCTATGATGAAGAGAGGTACAAAAGAATAACCTAAAGTATAAAATACTTTTGAAAACTTTTCTTTGAGCGCTTTTGAAGCCACAAACATACCACCATAGGCCAATGATATAGTAATCAGCATAGCAAAGAACAATGCAGAAAAACCTACATAATCCAAGCCTGGTATAGCAATTAGCTTTTCTAAATACACACCCATTTTCGACCAGATAAACTCATCTGCAATAGCCACACGACCTAAGGCATGATGAAAAGACATCGTGATAGTGATCGCTGCAGTGATCAAAATAAAAGCCCATACTTCTGCTTTCTTCATTTTGAACTTTTTAAAGAGGGACTGTGAAGGCGGCACAATGCTAAAGCTTACAGCCTCACAAGCTGAGCTACAATCCATACATAAAGTACAATCACCCATACTGTTTCTTTTATCAAAGGTAAAAGGTTTGAGGTTATAAGAACAGGCATCTGCACATTCAAATGTTTTACACTCTTTACATGACTCTTCATACGTACCTAGTTTGGTAAAAGAAATCTTTCCAAAGCCACCCATTAGCGTACCGATAGGACAAATAGATTTACAATAACTCATATCTCTATAAATGTAGAAAAAGACGATGGAAACGACTGTTAAAACGATAAAAAAGATAGATGCAGCCAGTGGTGTTTTATAGGCTTCAGGATAGACATAATAGACAAGCCAAAAACCAATAACCAGTAAAAAAACACCAATGAAAGGATTGGCCAAAGCTTTAGGCATCTTCTTTTTTAAGCCCATAGCTGTGATATATTTTCCTAAAAATCCATGTGGACAAATACCACAAAAAATCCTTCCCATACTTGAGAGTGTCACGACAACAAAAAGCGGCCAAAAAAGAGACCAGAACAGCGCTGTTGTAAAGATATTCTCTTCTTTTGTAGGAAAAATGATACCAAAGACAATAGCATACACAAAAAGAGCCAGCACAGATAACTGCAGACTTCTTATGAACATTTTATTTTTAAACATAGCTCCTAAAAAAGGTATGTTATAAAGATCGTTTTTATCTCTTTTTTGAAAATTTACCATGATACTTCCTAGAATTTATAACTGTACGTTACCATACCGCTTACTGGTGCCGCTGCTTTATATGAAACCTCTCCGTTGGCATCTTTTAAAGCTTCCATTGCATAATATTCATTCGTTATGTTTTTTACATTTAACTGTATGCTGTGTGCCTGATATTCATACCCCAACATTAAATCCGTTACAAAATCATAACCTTCATATT